>JALWML010000478.1 GCA_027083915.1 Lysobacterales bacterium
TTCTACAGCTTATCAAGAAAGAGCCAGTTTAATAGGTCTAAATAATTCCGTTTTTGGTATTGGACCGGTAAATGCTGAAGGGTATTGTGTTGATAATATAATAGTAACTGACGGTCAAATCGTCATAGGTTTTGATTGTGGAACAGGTTCAAGAGGTAAGGCAAATACTGTTGTTGATGTTCAGACTATTACTTGGAAACCTGTTGCTTTGAATGCTAATAGTGGGACTTCTTTGCAATGGGAATGTTTTTCATCTGCTTTAAATGCAGAATATAATCCTTGTCCTTAAATATTTTTATAAGCAATTTCTAAATTCCTTTTCCACGATTCATAGCCGATTCTTCTTATTGGTGATCCTTCGGTTTTTTTTAAGAAGGTTTGTTCATCCCACTTTAATAATTCTTCGATGTCGGGTTCATCGAATTGGTTGCGGGGTAAAAAGTCGGTGACTTTAGAGTCTTGGGCAAATTTATTCCAGGGGCAGACCATTTGGCAATCATCGCATCCGTAGATACGGTTGCCGATGGCTTTATGAAACTCTTTAGGGATTTCACCTTTGTGCTCAATAGTTAAGTAAGAAATACAACGGCGTGCATCGACTTGAAAAGGTGCAATGATGGCCTGTGTTGGGCAAACATCAATACATTTGGTGCAGGTTCCGCAATGAAAGCTGGCTTTTCGGCTAATTGGCAATGGTATATTGGTGTAGATTTCACCCAAAAAGAAATAACTGCCGGCTTTTGAATTGAGTACATTGCTGTGTTTTCCAATCCATCCTAGACCTGCTTTTTCGGCGATGGCTTTTTCCATCACGGGTGCTGAATCGGTGAAAACGCGGTATTGGAATTCTTCAAATTCTTCTACCTCTTGCTTTATTCTTTCTGCCAGTGCTTTGAGTTTTTTACGGATTAATTTATGGTAATCACGTCCCATTGCATAGCGAGAGATGGCTGCTTTTGAAGGTTGTTTTAAAACTTCTTGGTAAGGAATAATGGTTTTATTGGAATAATCAAAGCGCAGTGAAATTATACGGATTGTGTCTTCAACCAACTCATCTGGATGTGTGCGCATTGAGCCGTGTTTGTGCATGAAATCCATTTGTCCATGAAAGCCTTTGGCAATCCATTTTTTTAAATGGCCCTCGGCCTCTGATAAATCCACGTCAGAAATCCCAACTTGCGAAAAGCCAAGCTCAAGTGCCCAAGTGTTTATTTTTTTGAGTAATTTGTTATATTTCATTTTTTATCCGCAGATGAACGCAGAATAGCGCAGATGTTATTCTATTAGGTTGTGAATCATTCTTTTGTATTGAATTTTAGTATTGTCAAAGTTTATTAGTAATGCTTTGTTTAAACTTGTTGATTACTTGGGCTTCATGTTGAGAGTTTAAATGATTTACCGCTTTGAGTTCAACAATTATTGAGTTGAAACAAATAAAGTCCGCTTTAAATGAAGAGTTTAATTTAATGTTTTGTAATAAACAGGAAGAATTTTTTCTCTAATAAAGTTAATGTTTTGCTGATTAAATTCTATTTCCAGAGCCTCCTGATATACTGATTCTAAAAAACCACAACCAAGATGGTTAGAGACTGTCATAGCTGCACCAATTATTTTATAAGTTTCTTTATCTTTTCTGTCGTTGGTTTCCATAATATTTTTCCTTAATCTGTGTTTATTTGCGTTTATCTGCGGACAAATTAGTCGTAGCTGAGTTAGATATGATGCATCGCATCGACTTGGTTTTTTAAGTCGTTGATGTGTTGTAGCCAGTAGCTGTTTTCGTCAAACCATGGAAAGGCTACTGCAAATGCGGGGTCATCAAATCGGCGGGCAAGCCAGGCACAGTGGTGTAACATACGCAGTGTTCTTAAGGGTTCTATCATCTTGATTTCGTTATGTGGGAAATCACGAAACTCTTGGTAGGCGGATTTGACTTTTTCTAATTGGACTTTTTGTTCATTTTCTTCACCTGACAACAACATAAAAATATCTTGAATGGCAGGAGCTAATCGTGAATCATCAAAATCGACTAAGAAAGGGATGTCATCACGCATGAGTATGTTGCCAATATGTAAATCACCGTGTACACGAATGTTTTTAGCCCCTTCTAGTTTAGGTTGCATTAAGTCAATTAATTGTTTGCATACATCATCGTATCCTGACTTATGTTCAAAAGGAATAAACTCATTGCTAATAAAGTCTATGGATTCTTGTCCAAAGGAAATAATGTCAAGTGTTGGGCGGTGCTTAAATAGTTTTTTTTCTCCTATTAAGTGCAGTCTTGCCAACATACGGCCCATGATTTGTAAATTGTCTTGGTAATCGAGTTCTGGTGTATGTCCGCCGACTTGAGGAAATAAGCAGAAGGTGAAGCCGTGGTGTTCAAATAAACTTTTATCTTCGGAATTTTTAATAGGAGTAATAACAGGTATTTCATGCTCTGACAACTCAAAACAAAAATCATGTTCTTCCTGAATTTGTTCTAAACTCCAGCGATTGGGCCGGTAAAACTTGGCAATAACACTCTTTTGTTGTCCTTCAATGCCAATTTGATAGACTCGGTTTTCATAAGAATTTAAGGCAAATACGCGTCCATTGCACTCAAAACCATGTTCTTCAATTGCATCCATAATGAGATCGGGAGTGAGTGATTCAAAAGGATGTGGGTTGTTTGGGTTAGTCATTATTTTTGTAAGAATGTATATTTTGAGTGGTTTTATTGTACCATTTTTAGGTTTATAGGCATTTATATAGCCACAAGGAAGATGGAAAAAGAATGAAATTTAGTTTCAGAAGATTACAGTAACTGTAACAGACTCGTTTATATCAGTGCTCGAGTCTTCTACCAAGTTATGTTAAAT
>JALWML010000479.1 GCA_027083915.1 Lysobacterales bacterium
GGTCAAAATCATCATTCCTGCCAATACCTATCAAGTTAATACTCGCACAGCAAAATACAGTATGTTAATCATTCTTTTATCCTTTGCGGGTTTGTTTTTGGCAGAAGTGTTTTTCAAAATACGCCTTCATCCTTTCCAATATTTATTAATTGGCGTTTCCTTGAGTTTGTTTTATCTACTTTTACTATCGCTATCTGAGTATATCCGCTTTAATCTATCCTTCTTGTTATCTGCT
This sequence comes from Lysobacterales bacterium, assembly GCA_027083915.1. Classification (GTDB taxonomy): domain Bacteria; phylum Pseudomonadota; class Gammaproteobacteria; order Xanthomonadales; family Marinicellaceae; genus NORP309. The sequence continues at coordinate 236 of JALWML010000479.1, forward strand.
TTATCAACCATTGCTTTAATTGCTGGCTATTGTTCCGTTATTTTGGGTCAAAGAATACGCGGTATTTATACAGGAATTCTTTTTAGTGTTCTTTATGGATTTATATTTGTATTGGTGAAGGCAGAGGAGAGTTCATTGCTGATGGGTTCTATCGGTTTGTGGATTGTATTGGCTTTAGTGATGTACCTGACACGAAAGATTAACTGGTATGAAAGCAACAATATCAACCCGACAAAACCTTAAAGCTCTTTAACCGTGTTGTTTTTGGCGTTTATTTCTGTTGCCTGTTTTGGCGGATTTGTTTTGAACACTTAACAAGTTGGCCAAACGGCCTTTCTCATTGCAGTGTATAAAATCTTTTTCTAAGGCTTCAATGACCATGTCTTCATCAATATACAAAACATCTATAAGCTGTTGATGAAGCATTTTAAACAGTCGCCTGAGTGAAATTTTCCATGAAGAGCCTTCTGTTTTGTAGAGATTGTCAGATAATTTCATAAAATTAGCAAAGGGAGCATTGCCAAAAATCACCTGTTTAGTATGTGGAAAACGCCCAGAATTACCAATCATGTCCCAAAATCGAGCAAAACGATTAACGCGTTGCAGCGTCACGTAATCAATATCACGAGTTGATAAAATATTGTAAGGTTGATTTTCGTTATAAACCATTTCATATTCTTCGGTGTGCCGATTGATTGGTGCTCCTCGTAATCGTTTCAAAATCCCTAACTGAATTTCTTGTGGATTTAATGTGACTAATTTATCAAAACTTTTAGCAAAATTGTCCAAATTATCACTTGGCAAACCAAATATTAAATCAGCATGTATGTGAGCCTTGGTATTTTGCCGTAACCATACGAGGTTTTCATAGGTTTTTTCGTTATCTTGCTTGCGGGAAATAAGGTCTTGAATTTCAGGATCAAAAGTCTGAACACCAATTTCAAACTGTAAAACATGCTCAGGGAATCTCGCCAGCACTTCGCGTAATTTCTCAGGTAAGCGATCGGGCACAACTTCAAAATGAATCGACATATCATCAGTCAGCCGTTCTAAAAAGAACTCCAAAATAGCCACTGTTGTTTTGACCTTAAGATTAAAGGTTCGATCAATAAACTTAAAATGATTGGCACCGCGTTGAATCAGTTTATCCATCTCCACCAAAAACAAATCTATGCTAAAAGATTTGGAAGTTTTGTCTAAAGAAGATAAACAAAACTCACATTTAAAAGGGCAACCTCGCGAGGCTTCGACATATAAAATCCGATTTTTAATATCAACATCATCGTAATGCTCATAAGGCATATTCAGCTGTTCAAGTGGCAAATCAATACCTGCAATGACACGCTCTAAGGGTTTTTGATTATTCAACAATTGAGTGCATAAGGTCTTAAATTGCAACTCGCCAGCACCAGTTACGCAATAATCGACCACATCAAACCAATCAGGTACATCCGGATAGTGCGAAACCTCAGGGCCGCCAATAACAATTTTTAACTCAGGCTGAATCTGCTTTAACAACTTTATGCATTGACCAACCTCCACTACATTCCAAATATACACACTAAAGCCAATAATTATAGCTTTGTGCTCTAAGATTTTTTCAACAATATCCAAAGGACGCTCATGAATAGTAAACTCATGAATCTGTGCCCGTGCCTGCAAATCACCAAGGTTGGCAAACAAATAACGCAAACCAAAAGCACAATGAATATACTTAGAATTAAGTGTGGTTAATAAAATATCAGTCATGGTTATATTATATGATTTTGGATAAAAGTGTTGAGCAAGCAGTTTCAATTTTTAAGTCAAGAACGAAGACATTATATTGAATAAAAAAATAAAAGGGGGACTTAAATAGCTCGATATTGAAAAAACAGCTTTAAATTTAAGAAGGTAAGTTATTTGAAAATTTTTATAAACTACAGCCTTATTGCCAAATTTTTTTATGGTTGCATATTTGATAATAGCTTTCCAACTTTAAAAAAATATATGCATTAAGATTTGAGTTGTTTCTTTTTTAATACCAGCTATTCCAAGCAATTTCAGGAAACAATAAATTATCTATTTCTAGTTGTTCCATTTCTCTTTTATTATTACTAAAAGCCATCATTTTTTTTATAAAGTTTGGATCTTTATTTAATTTATTAAAATCAACCTTTCCATCTTCTATTTTTTTAATTAAATCACCCATGCCATCATAAGAGAGTAACTTTAACTCTTTATAGCGACTAATAGCCAATAGCTTAATAAAATCCTGGTTGGCTTTTACATAAATTTCATTAAGTTGATTAAAAAGAGCATTTATTTCCCCTTCAGATTTTACGATAGTGAATGTGGGTACGTGGTGATAACTCTTATTAACTACAGGCGTCCATTGCTCATATAATAAAAGTGACCTTTTTAATAGTGGAATATTGTTGATTAATTTGAGTTTAATAACCTTATCACATGGCAAAAACTCCGCTATACTTTTCTTTTTTAATTCCTTAAAGTTTTTATTTTTCCTTAACGGTTTTAAGCGATTATCCAGTTGCTTCCAATATTTTCGCAAGACCTTCATATTGATGTTATCACGAGAATTATCATAATTAATGCTTTTCAATGCTAAAGCTGAAATCATAGGTT
>JALWML010000480.1 GCA_027083915.1 Lysobacterales bacterium
GCTGTAGAAGCTGGCATAGAATTGCGAGCCAGAATTCGAAAGCAGGATTTAATCTTTCACATTCTAAAGAAACACGCCAAAAAAGGTGAAGATATTTTTGGAGGTGGTGTGCTTGAGGTGCTACCAGATGGATTTGGTTTTCTACGTTCTCCAGAGGGAAGTTATTTAGCAGGACCAGATGATATTTATGTATCACCCAGTCAAATTAGACGTTTCGGTTTAAGAACTGGTGATACCATTGAAGGTAAAATTAGACCACCTAAAGATTCTGAGCGTTATTTTGCAATGCTCAAAATTAAAACAATTAACTACGAGCCACCAGAAAACACTCGTGGAAAAATTCTGTTTGAAAACTTAACACCATTGTTTGCACAAGATCAACTGATTATGGAACGTGGTAATGGATCAAAAGAAGATTTAACCGCTCGAATTATCGATTTAATTTCACCGATTGGCAAAGGTCAGCGTGGATTGATTGTTTCACCACCTAAGGCTGGTAAAACATTGATGATGCAAAATATTGCTACTAATATTGCGATTAATAACCCAGATGCAAAATTATTTGTATTGCTGATTGATGAACGTCCAGAGGAAGTGACAGAAATGCAACGAATGGTTCGTGGAGAAGTGATAGCATCAACATTTGATGAGCCAGCATCACGTCATGTACAGGTTGCTGAAATGGTAATCGAACGCGCTAAAAGATTAGTCGAGCACAAACAAGATGTTATTATTTTGTTGGACTCAATCACGCGTCTTGCCCGTGCTTACAATACAGTGGCACCATCATCAGGTAAAGTCTTAACCGGTGGTGTAGATGCCAATGCGTTACAAAGACCTAAACGATTCTTTGGTGCAGCACGAAACATTGAAGAAGGTGGTAGTTTAACTATTCTAGCCACAGCTCTGGTTGAAACAGGTTCAAAAATGGATGAAGTTATTTTTGAAGAGTTTAAAGGCACGGGTAATATGGAAGTGCATTTGGATAGGCGTATTGCCGAAAAACGCGTTTGGCCAGCCATTAATATCAATCGTTCAGGAACTCGTAGGGAAGAACTAATGGTTCCTCAAGAGTTTTTAACAAAGGCATGGATCTTACGCAAAATTTTACACCCAATGGATGATATTCAAGCCATAGAATTTCTGCTAGATAAATTAAAAGACACCAAAACAAACGCAGAGTTCTTTACATCAATGACTCGATAAAGAAAAACCGAATGTAACAAAAGGATTTGTTGCATTTAATTAAAGATGACATGACTCCAGCCATAAATCTCCTCAAAAAGAAAAAAATTCCTTATGTTCTTCACCAGTATCAGCATGATCCTTCTGTTCAATCCTACGGAAAGGAGGCGGCAGAAGCACTAGGTGTTGATGCTAATCGTATCTATAAAACTTTGGTGGTTACACTTGCTGATAAGACATTAGCGGTGACTATTATTCCTGTCAATCAAACCATGAATTTAAAAAAAGTTGCCAAAGCTTTTAAAAGTAAGAAAGCCCAAATGGCAGCCACAAATGATGTGTTGCGGTCAACAGGATACATCCTTGGTGGAGTTAGTCCACTAGGGCAGAGAAAAAGATTAAAAACAGTGATTGATGAATCTGCACAAAAGCATAAAAGTATTTTTATCAGTGCAGGGCAAAGAGGCTTAGAGCTTGAGCTTTTTCCACTTATCTTAGCAGAATTAACTCAAGCGAGTTTTGTTGCTATTTGTCAGTAAATCCAGTTTTTTTTCTAGAGATTTTGGATTAATAATAAACATACACTAAAAAATGCTACAATATAGGCATGAAACTTATCCCTGTATTACTAAATAATGAAACTGAATATGATTCACCGAGTATCGAGCAATTTGATTTGTGGGTTGAAACGGTGATTGAAACATACGGAGATTTTTTTCAAGTTAGTATCGAAATTGTTGATGAACAGTTGTCTCAAGAACTCAATAAAACTTACCGAGGACAAGATAAACCAACTAACGTGTTGTCATTTTCATTGGATATTCCTGAAGATGTTGAAGAAGATTTAATTGGTGATTTAGCAATTTGTGCACCACTGGTTGAAGCGCAAGCACAAGAGCAAGGAAAGCCACTTATGCATCATTGGGCACATTTAACTGTTCATGGAGTTTTACATTTACTCGGTTATGACCACATCGAAGATGCTCAAGCAGAAGAAATGGAGAGACTTGAGATAAAATTATTAAAAAGATTAAACATACCAAACCCCTATGAAGACTGATATTATCGTTCAATGCGAAAAATGCAATCACCAATATAAAATTAATGATAAAAGAGTAGGAGAAAAGTTTGCCTGTTTTTGTGGCAATCTACTTGAGGTGCCCTCTGTAAGAATTCATGAAGCTGCGGTGGTAAGGTGTTCATCTTGTGGAGGTGCCCGTGGAGAAGAAGGAGAACCTTTTTGCCGTTACTGTGGTTCTAGTTTTACCCTACATGAGCAAGACCTCAATACCATATGCCCGCACTGTATGACCCGAATTAGTTCAAAGGCAAAATTTTGTCATTCTTGCGCAACGCCGATTGTTTCAGATGACTTAAGTTACCAAAAAACAAAAATGCCGTGCCCTAATTGTGAAGCGATGAACTTACATTCACGCAAAATGCCAGGGCAAATATTTAGTTTGAAAGAGTGTGATAGCTGCGCAGGTATTTGGATTTCTGCCGATGTCTTTAGTCATTTGGAGAAACAGGCTCAAAAAGAAGCCGTCTCAGGAACATTGATTCATGCAAAAAAAGTCATTCCTAATGCCTATGCTAGTAAGGAAGAAATCAATCCGACCAAGTTTTATAAAAAATGCCCACAATGCCAAGTGGTCATGCAA
>JALWML010000481.1 GCA_027083915.1 Lysobacterales bacterium
TGAAGTTATGCCGGCAACAGCGGGTGTTGAATGGGATGTTCCTGAAGAAGCTGAGAAAGTTGTTTGTCCAGATGGTTCGTATTGGTCACAAACCCCTCCCCCTGTATAACCAACATTTGTACTGGCGGTTCCTTGTATATGAGTGCCCGGGGCAATTATTTCAGGCTTTACACGACCACCCGGAACAGGGCCACGACTTGAAAACGAAATAATATCCATGGCATTATCAGCACCTGATGGTCCAATTGCACAACCATCTGTCCAGTTTCCATTTTCATCTGTTGGTCTTTGATTCTCTGAAGCACCAACGGTAATCATGTTTTTACCATTACCCGGTGTTCCGACAGTTGATGCTCCAGAGCCGTCGTTTCCTGCGGCAAAAACCATTATCATTTGTTGGTTTCCTGCTTCGGTTAAATCGGCGTCTCTCACCCCTGTATCAAAAGCTTGTGAAGAAGAATCATAAGTTCCTGCACAACCTCCACAACCCCATGAGTTGCTTGAAATCAAACTGCCAGCATCTTGCTGTGACTTGATTAACCCTGCATCTGTGCCTCCACAAGAACTAAGATCAAACCCTGCCGCATCAAATATTCGTGTGCCTGCTAAGCGAGTAAAAGGATTAATTCCTTGACCTCTTTGATAACCATTTGGATCACGAAAGGGAAACCCTGCTCGTTGATCATAACCCCCTACAATATTTATATTAATATGACCATGTCCATCAATACCTTCTCCGGTTGGGTCACTGGTACAGTTATTAACATGATCTAATCGTGTCGTTACACCATCACCATTTTGAGTTAATGTTACATCTCCTGCTCCATTGGCGACAGAACCATTACCAATGCCATCATCAACCACATCAACTAAAGGATAATCGTTGGGATTTGTACTGAATCCTTTTCCTGTTAACCATGGTAAGTAACCAGTACCTGATGGTCCTGAGTTAGTACCATTTAAATTGCCTGCTACTATTTGAGCTTGGACTTCGTCATTTAATGTTCTTTCAAAATACTCTTGTACCGAGTAAACATCTGGGCGATTAATCAAAGCCAATAAATCTTTCTGTTTTACGATAACCGTTATGTTTTCATATTTTAAAACACGGCTCCATGGCATAATTGTTTTTAATGCCTTACTTTGAACAAGTTGTTTTGTTGTTCTGTTATTAGGCTGATTAATGATTTGTATATTAACCTTAATTGCTTCTTCTTTGTCTGTTGCAGTATTGGTGTTATTTAAGCGTGACTCTATAGAAGCACCCATTTTAAAAAAAGGTTGGTACGGTAATTCTGCACGCAAAAACTTCTCTTTTTGAACTTTTGTCTTTAATGCTGCACGACTTGCATCATCAACCCATACTAAGTAAGCATTGTTTCTAATATAGTGAATAGGTTTTAGACCTGTTTCTTGAATATTGTCTAACCACTCTTGCTGAATTGGGCCAATAAACTGAACTAAGTGAAGACCCTCTCCGCTGGTTTGAGAATTGTCCAACCTGAACTGAGCCGGAATGCTTGATAATCCTAGCGAAGGGTCAATTTTTTGAGCATCAAACTCTATTGTCGGATTAATTATTGATGTTTTTTCAGCCTGTTTTGAACCCAAAGAATAAAAAACCGTTGATCCCATTCTGTACAAATTGAATGAACCATATTTATATTCAATAGTAGCATTGGGCACATTTTTTGCTAAATCATTCGGTGCGGTAAACCAAATGTCCTTTGCAAAGAGTTGTGTGCTTATTAGTAGTAATATAAGCACAAATATTTTGTTGGTGGTCATGTTTATTCTCTCAATAAATGTGTTGTTAATGTCCTCTCGAGTGCCTTTATATTGCTTAATAGCCACACATTAATCGCCCCCTTTTTTCCTTTAAACAATACACTCGACCGAAGATTGCAAAACAAATTTCCCACCTTTGTTTTGCCTACAGAAATCATCTGTAAGCTTTAATATACAAAAAGCCGATAGAATTTACACTTTTTCTTTCATTTTTTTTGATTTAACCTTGAGTTTATAGGCTTTGTACCCGCAAAAACTACGATACTCATTCAGCCAGCTTGTAAGAGTGCTTTTTTGTCAGCAAGAAAAGACCAATAAACATAATTATTCCATTAAGTAACAACAACTCAAAACCAAACTTATAGCCGCCAAGCAACTGTACCGAATTTACATCTATTATATAAGTTAGTATAGGAGCTAAAACAGCAATAAAAGGAACAAACTTATCGTTGATTTTTTTTCTTGTTAACAGCCCGAATGCAAACATGCCGAGTATTGGTCCATAGGTAAACCCGGCAACTCGAAATAGGTTGTGAATAGCGGAGGCCTCCATAAAATAACGAAACATGAGAATAGTGGCAAAAATAGCAAGTGTGAAACCTATATGAATTGCTATGCGCTGTGATTTTTGCACATTAACCTTGTCTAAAATATCAATACAAAAAGAAGTGGTTAATGACGTCAATGCCGAATCCGCACTCGAATAAGCTGCAGCTAATAAACCAATTAAAAAAACAACCCCGAGATAAGCTGGCAAATGATTTAAAGCAAGGGCGGGGAAAACTTTATCCGTTATAATTTTTCCTGTATCTGCATTAAGTGGCAAATTAATACCTTGTTTGGCAGAATAGATATACAACAATGCACCTAATGCCATTATCATAATATTGACAATAACCAAAACCACAAAAAACCATTTCATGTTTTTTTGAGACTCTTTTAGGGTTTTACAACTCAAGTTTTTTTGCATCATGTCTTGGTCTAGCCCTGTCATCACTATTGCCATAAATGCCCCACCTAAAAATAACTTAAAAAAGTTTAACTTGTCCGACCACCCCCTTTCGAAGAAAAAGGTTTGTGAATAATCGCTGTTTTTTATTGCAGTTATTGCGGAAGAAAAACCCATACCTAGTTGTGAAGTCATGGTAATAAAAGCAACAACAACAGCAGCAATCATAAAAAAGGTTTGCAGTGTATCTGTCCATATGATTGTTTTTATTCCCGCTTTGACGGTATAACTCCATATTAAAAATAAACTAAACAGTACAGTTAACCAAAAAGGGATTCCAAAATGGACAAAAACAAAATCATGCAAAACCATGGTCATCAAATACATGCGAAATGAAGCCCCTATTATTCGTGAAAGAATAAAAAAAACAGAGCCTGTCTTTTGCGAATAAAACCCAAAACGCTGATTAAGGTAACCATAAATTGATATGAGATTGCGCCTATAATATAAAGGCAACAAAACATACATGATGAATAAATACCCAAAAGCATAGCCCATTATCATCTGTATATAAGAAAAAGAAGCACTATAGACAGAACCCGGCAAAGAGATAAAGGTAACCCCAGATAAGGAGGCTCCAACCATTCCAAAAGCAACGACAAACCACGGTGATTGTTTGTGTCCATTGAAAAAATCAAGGTTATCTGCTCCCTTTGATGTTTTAATTGATATTAATGACAAAAGGGCAAAATAACCAACTATTACCATTAATAACACCATCGGTGTTAAGTTCAAGTCACTCATTTCAAAAATTTCTTAATGGCTTGAAAAACCTCTTGTGCATTATCCATATGTAAGTGATGGTGCCCTTTTATTTTTATGGTTTGCTCCGCATTGAGCTTTTCAATTCGCTGCTCGAAACTTGGATACTGTAATGCATAAGACAATGGCTGCGCAATGATAAGCTGAGTCGGTGGTTTTTTACTGGTTAAAATATCTTGCACAACCTCTTCAGTAAAGCGAATCAAACTACCCATACGTAAACGCTTATCTGTGCGGAACCTATAACCTTTTTTAGTTTTTTTAAGGCCTCTTATAACCATCGGTCTCAAGATGTCTGCATCCATTGGTGTTGCTTTTTGGCGAATTTTTAGAGCCTCTTCAACTGTAGGGTAAAAGTGCCTGTGTTTAGTTGTGTGTAACTTCCACTGTTTTAAAGACTCCCTTAGGTTTTTTGCTGCACTGCCTTTTTCATAAGCAGGGACAGGGCCCAAATTTTCAATAAGTATTTGTTTGGCTATGTTTTCAGGATAAGCTGCACAATACATCATGGACATTGCCGCGCCCATTGAGTGTCCAAGCAAAATACAATTTTGCCATTTTAACTGTTCAATAACATCATGAACATCGATTACAAAATCAGCAAAGTGGGCAAAATGTCCCTCTGCGCGGTGTGTCGACTTACCGTGACCTGCAAAATCTATAGCAATAACTTCATATCCCACATTAGCAAGTAACGGTGCAAGTTGGGTAAATGAAGCCGCATTATCGAGCCAGCCATGCAAAGCAAGTATTTTTTTTGGATTGCCTTTTCCCCAGCAAAGACCTTTTATTTTCCCAAACCGTATAGGGATTGTAATTTTTTTCATAACATAGTGATAATTAAAATAGCCAAGCCTATTCTATACCAAAGAAAAACACTTATTGGAATTTGCTCTATCAATTTTAAAAATAATTTAATGGACAATAACGAGGTAATAAAGCTAACAACAAAAACAATTGTTGTACCCATTACATGGTAATCGCTTGGCTCTTTTATTAACTTTAAAAAACCATAAGCCGTTGTCATTAATAAAGCAGGAATTGCCATTAAAAAAGAAAAGTTTGCCGCTTTTGTTCGATTAAATCCCATTCCCATCGCTGCACTCATGGTAACTCCTGAACGTGATGCTCCAGGGATTAAAGCACAAATTTGAGCAAAACCTATAATAACCGCTTGTTTGAGATTTATTTCTTTAGATTTTGGATGTGTTATTTTATTTTTTTGTACAATGTCTGATAAATACAACAATACACCAAATACAATGCTTGAAATAGCAAAAACAAGGGTATTTGAACGCAAACTACTTTCTATATAGTCTTTAAACACATAGCCAAAAACAGCTAAGGGAACACTTGCTAGTGCTAATTTTATAAATAAGTCCCAGTTTTTGCCTGTAAAAAGTTTTTTGAGTTCTGCTTTAAAATACCATAAAACGGCAAGCAAAGACCCTCCATGGGCAGCAATATCCATTACCAAACCTTGATCTTGCCAATTCATCCACTTTGACACCAATATTAAGTGCGCCGATGATGAAATTGGCAAGTATTCTGTTAGTCCTTGGATAATTGCCAAGACCAGCCACTGAATTAAATTTGGTTCTGTCACGCTTAGTTATCCATAAAATCTTTATAATTCTTCCAGTGATTCTTAGGAAACAATGATTTTCGCCAAAACTTTTGTTGCTTTTCTTCTGTTTTACCAAGAGGTTTTTCAAATACTTTTTCTAGGATTTTCATTGTTTCCTTGTCATTGTCTAGCCACTTATCTGTATCTATTTCTATAATATTTAATCCTAAACTTTGAGCTTGTTCAACTGCTTTTTTCCATTGATTACTTGGTATTGGCTCTTCTCCAAAAACCTCTTGATTTAACTGAATATCCTTTTCTTCTCTGCTAAGTACTATAATATTTGCCTTTGGAAATATCTTTTTTATTGTAACTAACTGATTCGGATTGAAATACATACAATCAGCAAAAAGAGTGTCTTGTGCAACACTTGTTTTTAATGCATGTGCTGTTTTATGGTATTTGTTTCTTTCAACAGCAACACCTTCGTCGTTTAAATTCTCCAAAGCTATAATGTCTTGTTTAGCATACAGAACATCGGGACGACCTAGAGATATTAAGCGATCATTAAGAACAATAACGTTTTCTTTATTTAGCCAATTAATAAAATTATTCAAACCCGTACTTTGCAGACCAATAACAAAAACAGGGTCTTTTAAATCATCTTTCACTGTGCTGGTGAATTTTTGAACGTGCTTCACCTCTTCTTCTGTTAATAAGTCAATTTTTGTAGGTGTAATTTCTTGTTGTTTTGTTTTATCCTTAAAAACCTTAAAAGCTTTTTTGTGCTTTTTTAATTTATCTAAAATCAAACCATGCTGTAACCTGAAGGTTTTTTTATAAATTTCTGAATACTTATCATAATCCAGGTTTTTAAGTTTTTTCAACGCTTTGTCTTTTTTGTCCTGAAACAATAATGCGGTTAAATTTAATAAAGTCGCCTCTGCATGTTCTGGTCTTATGGATAATACTTCTTTTGTTGCTTTTTCTGCTTTTTTAAACTTTTCTTCTTGCAAATAACATCGAGCGATTCCTAATAATGAGGCTATGTATTTACTGTTGTTGTTTTTTACTTTTTTGTATTTTTGTTTCGCTTTTTTTGTCTCTCCTTTAAGCTCGTATAGTTCTCCTAAACGGTAATCTTTTGTTTTTTCAGTTAAAGGAGTTTTCGTTTCTTTATAAAACTTTATGGCCGCATCTTGTTGGCCAAGTTTTGCTAAAGATTCAACAAATGCTAATCGCCAAGAAATCGGCGCAATGCCAACGCTTAAGGCTTTTCTTAAATGTTCAAGGGCTATTCTTATGTTGTTTTTTTCATAGAATAACAACCCTAGTGCCGCTGTTCCCTCTCGGGTGTTTGGGTATTGATTGTTATAAGCAATTATTAGTTTTTCAGCACTAGCTATGTCACCTGTTTTAATTTTTGACATGCCTAAATACAAGCCAGCTAAATCGTTTTCAGGATGCATTGCTAATACCTTTTGGTAATAATTTTCTGCAAAACTATAAGCACCAGACTCCAAATAGGCGTCTGCTATTAACAGTTTAATTGAACCTTGCTCTGGGTAATCTTTTTCAATTTTTTTCAAAGTGTTGAGTGCTTTTTCTACTTTGCCGTCATCTATCCACAACCGAGCAAGGTTGACTTGTGCTTCTATTCGTTCTTGATCTATTCTCAGTGCTGATGAAAAACATTTTTCAGCTTTTCTTTTATCTCCCTTGAGATAATATAAATGGCCTAACGACACATGGGCATGGTATAGATTTGGATTTTCTTCTATCGCTTTTTCTAATACTTTCGCCGCCTCATCTCCTCGCCCAAGACGAGCAAGAATACTGCCTTTTATTTGTAAAAAGGAAGGTGCTTTTTTATTAATTTGTATTGCTTTTTCAATTGTTATTAGTGAATCTTCTAGTTTTTGTTGACTCATTTGTGAAACGGCTAGCAAATAGATAACATCTGCATTTTCTGGCTCTTCGGCTATAATTTCTTCATAGGCTTTATCCGCCTGTTCCCAATTCCCTTTTTTATGATCGTCCATTGCTTGTTCAATTTTATTCATTTTCGTCTCTTTTTAACTGTTTTCTAATATGTGCTTTTCTACCCAACTTTGCATGTTCCAGCCTGTAATAAAACCACAGTGTCCGCCATGTTTTGTAATGTACAGTGTTATGTTTTGGTTTTCTTCAAGCTCATCAAAATCACTGTACGGAATCACTGGGTCATCCTCAGCCATGAGTATATGAGTAGGTGTTAAAATGCTTTTAACTACCTGTGTATTAATTTCATAAGCTTTAAAATACTCATCAGTGCTATTATAGTCTGTATTCTTAAGAATCAACACTTCTGTCAACTTATCTAATGACTTAATCTCTTGATATTGATTGTTATCAAAATTTTCTGGGAAGTTTTTTTCTTTTTTAACTAAGGATTTTTTCCATTTTCTTAAAAAATATTTTGAATACAAGGAGCTTTTCTCAATCGCCAACATACTATTTTTAGGGTTAATAGGTGGAGATATTGCAAAGACTTTTGTTATTTTAATTCCATATCTTTTAGCATTTGCGGCTACTCTTAGGGCAAAATTACCTCCTAAGGAAAACCCACAAAGAATTACATTTTTATGAGGGTATAGCTCTGTTACTCTTTTGATAGCTTCACAAACCTCTTCAAGCCGGCACGAGTGAAACAGTTCTTTATTTAAATGATGGGTCTCTCCATGGTCTCTAAAGTTTAGTCTAAAAATTGTTGAATTTTTGTTTTTATACAGTTCATTTGCTAACAGTTGTATATATGTAGATTCTACTGAACCCTCCCAGCCATGAAGAAGTATGTAAAGCTTTTCTGCCTTTTCTTTTTTTGTAACATACCCTTCTAAAACGGCACTTTTTAAATTAAGCTGTATTTTTTCACTGAATGTTTTTATTGTATTTGAATTAAATATACGCAACAACCTTATTTTAGAGCTCGCTAAAAAAGATTGTAGGTGTTTGTTCTTGGGCTTTATGCTTGGTTTACATGTAGGCATTTTTTAATAGTTCAATTTCAACTTGTTTATGACTAATTAAGGCAGCCTGTCTTGCTGATATATTGTTGGTATCAATCACTTCACAAAAAGTTAATTGTGCCGTACTTGTTGGTAAGCTTAAAATTCGAAACACATTGCGTAAAAAGTTTTCATTGTCTTTAAAAGCTATATCCTTATTTCTTGATCCATCCTTATTAATATATTTTATAGCAATAGCCTGTATGGGTTTTTTTTCTTCTACTGCCGCATGTAATAATTGTCGGTGAAAGCGCCCTAAATATTCTCCATTTGTAGCCTTACCTTCAGGAAAAACCGCTATTGAGCGATTGTTGTTTAATCTTTTTTTTATTAATTCTAAAACTTTTTGTCTAGATTCTTTTTTTCCGCGCTTAATAAATAATGATTCACCACATTTTGCAACAAGTCCTAAAAAAGGCCATTTTTCTATCTCTGCTTTAGCAACATAACCAACCAACTTGTAGCAATGAATAACAGGGATATCTATCCAACTGATGTGGTTGGCAACGATTAATACAGGGTTTTCTTGAATTTGTCCTTTACACCTTATCTTAAGCCCACACACAAAACACAAAAGTTTTGACCAATAATTGACTACCTTTTTATTAAATTCTCTATTATTTTTCTTTTGTGCTCTTGTTATCAACAATAATACCAATGGTAAGACAATTACTACTGATAAAATAAAAAGTATAGAGCGAAATAAAAAACGTATAAAAGGCATTAGATTGTATCTATTACTGCCACAGTTAATCGAGCCGTCGATACTTGTTTAAAGTTTTTGTTAAAAATATCTATTTGCCATACTTGAGTTTTTCTTCCAACATGAACAGCTTTAGAAAAAGCTGTTAAATAACCTTCTCTTACAGCTCTTAAATGATTTATATTTAACTCTAAACCTACTGTTGCTTGTTTCTTATGATCGACACAAAGCCACCCTGCTATACTTGCTACTGTTTCTGCAAGAGCCGCTGTAGCACCACCATGAACAATACCAAATGGTTGTTTGTGTTTTGCTTTAACCGGCATTTCAGCTGACAACCAGTTTTTACCTCTGCCTGTTATTATTATTTCCAATTCATCGGTTAAACCAGCAATTCTGTTTTTATTTAAAGAGTATAGTTGAGGCTCTTGTTTCCAAATATTTTTCATTAGTAATACTTTTTATTGTTATGAATAATCCAGCCATCTGCATGACTACTAGTGCTTCTATGCGTCCAATGAACAACTCCTCCCTTTTCATTCCATTCATACTCTCCTTTAATCTGCAAAAAATCTCCTTTTTTTGCTGGTATCCGTGGTGCAATATCAATATTATGAGCCAATAACAAGGTGTTTTTGCCATTTTTGACTATCATCCTTTGGTGTCTATCTCCTTTATTATCGTCCGATAAAATATTTATAACTTGGGCATCAATAGTAATAATCTCATTGGATTGTCGCTTTGTTATTAAAGTTTCTAACTGTTTATTACTTGTGCGTTTATTTGTATACTTTTCTTTATGAGTCGTGTCAGACTGACTGCTTCCCTGCACATAATAATTGGCAAAATAAGCACTGATTATCAGTACTATTATGCTTATTAGTTTATTACTCTTTTTTTGCATCCTTACTATCGATTAAATATGGTAAGCTAATACACCACCGACAAGGTTACTGACGTCTGTAAATCCTTTTTTATGGAAGAAATCACAAGCACCTTGAGATGTTGCTCCCGATGTACAAATAAAAACTAAAGGTGTGTCTTTGGGTAGCTTTTCTATCAATTGCATATTTTCTTTATCTAAACGTTTTGCTCCTGGAATTGTTTGTGCCATAAACTGAGCCTCTGAACGGACATCATAAATATGCTGGTACTTACCTTCTTGTATTCCTTTTTTTAAATCATCACATGACAGTTGATAAACTGGTTTGGGTTGATTTGGATTGTTAATAACCAGACCTGCACCCTGCAAGTCTTCAACCCAATCAATTGAAATGCCGTCGGCTCTTTTTGCTGTGCCTACATCCATGTAAATTTTTATGTCTCCAACCTCTGAAACAATCTCATAGCTTTTAGGTTCTTCAATAGAAAATCGTGTGTTGAACTGACTATCTATAGAAAGCTTGAGGACATTGTTTCCCATGTTTTCAGTCCCAACCTTTATGTTTTCTTGAGCTTTATCCGATATAGTTATGCGGGCAGGAGTTCTCTCAGGCTGTTGCAAACCTAACATCGTTTGCAATTCACCAGTGTTAAACATTTCTGTCACAATGTCATTTCCACCAACCAACTCACCATCAATATATAACTGAGGAATAGTAGGCCAGTTTCCATATTCTTTAATACCTTCTCTTATTTCTTGATCTTCAAGAACATTAACAGAGACAAAATCATTGCCAACCAATTCTTTTAATATCCCTACTGTGTTACTAGAAAATCCACATTGTGGATTATCTGGTGTTCCCTTCATAAATAACACACACTTGTTGTTTTTTACGAGGTTCTCTATCTTTTGTTTTGTTTGTTCGTTCATTTTAATCTTTTAGACATCCAAGTTTGTTGCATGTAATGCATTTTGTTCAATAAATTCTCTTCGAGGTTCAACCACATCACCCATAAGTGTAGAAAACACCTCATCAGCACCTATAGCATCTTCTATGGTTACTTGAAGCAAGCGTCGTGTTTCAGGATCCATTGTTGTTTCCCATAACTGTTCTGGGTTCATTTCACCCAAACCTTTGAATCGACTGATTGCTAATCCTTTCTTAGCCATAGTAAACAACTGTTTCATCCCATCATCTAAGTCTTTGATTTCAAAAGTTTTTTCGCCTTTTCTTATGTAAGAATTAGATGTAATCATATCATTTGTTTGCTCATTTAAATCAGCTATTGCTTTATAGTCTGAAGATTCAAAAAAAGCTTTGTTTAATACTGTTTTGTTAACTAAACCATTAGCATTTTCAACAAAATCAATCCCGTCAAAATCGGTTGACTTTTTAACATCCCAAGAAACACCAGCTTTTACATCTTTATTTAGTTCTGTTTGTGCTTTCTCACACCATTGTTGTAAATTATCTTCATCATTTAATGTTTCACGTGAAACAACAGGTAAGCTTAATAATAAATTTAAAACTTTTCTGCTGTGTATGATTGATAGTTTCTTAATAACATCTTGTACAGCTAAGTGTTGTTTGATTAGTTTTTCTAAACCTAAACCAACCAAAGGAGGAGCGTCTTTTTGATAAAACAATTCTGTTTTTTCTAAAGCTCGAGCCAAAAGATAATTATTCATCTCTTCATCATCTTTTAAATAATGTTCTTGTTTACCGTGTTTAACTTTATACAAAGGTGGTTGGCCAATATAAATATGACCTCGTTCAATTAACTCCGGTGTTTGTCTAAAAAAGAAAGTCAGTAATAATGTTCGAATATGTGATCCATCAACATCGGCATCGGTCATAATAATAACTTTATGATAACGCAATTTATCTGCATCAAAATCATCTTTACCAATACCACAACCCAATGCCGTGATTAATGTTCCTACTTCTGCTGATTGCAACATCTTATCAAAGCGTGCTTTTTCAACATTTAAAATTTTTCCTTTTAATGGAAGAATTGCTTGTGATTTTCTATTACGACCTTGTTTAGCTGATCCTCCCGCAGAATCACCCTCCACTAGGAATATTTCAGATAAGGCAGGGTCTTTTTC
>JALWML010000482.1 GCA_027083915.1 Lysobacterales bacterium
GTACTCATATACAAGGAACTGCCAGTACAAATGTTGGTTATACAGGGGGAGGGGTTTGTGACCAATACGAACCATCTGGACAAACAACTTTCTCAGCTTCTTCAGGAACATCCCATTCAACACCCGCTGTTGCCGGCATAACTTCACTGTATTATTACTGGTTACAAAATACTCACGCCATAGCAACGCCAACACCATCGTTAATAAAAGCTTACTTAATTGCACACCCGACTTATTTAACCGGAGTCGGTGCCAATGATACATTACCAAGCAATAATCAAGGTTATGGTATGCCAAACATGGAAGTTGCTTTTGACAATGTACCAAGGGTAATTGTTAACGAAACACAGGTTTTTAATAATACGGGTGAAACATGGACTTGGAGCGGCAGTGTTGCCGACAATACAAAACCTGTTCGCATTGTAATGACTTATACGGACGCTCCCGGTGCTGTTGGTACAAGCCCAGAAATAAACAACTTAAATTTATCAGCCATTGTTGCGGGTAGTTCATATGTTGGAAATAATTTTGCAGGAGCTTTTAGTGTAACGGGTGGAACAGCAGATATAGATAACAATTATGAAGCCATATTTTTACCAACGGGTACGAATGGCACAATAGACATAACGGTAAATGCTGCCAATATTGCAGGAGATGGTGTTCCAAACTTTGGGGATGCAACAGACCAAGACTTTTCTATTGTTTGTTACAATTGCTCCCAAACACCTGATTTTACTCTTTCAGCAGCTCCAGCCTCTGTTGATGTGTGTGTAAATCCAAGTCCAAGCAATACACCAGATATTACTTTATCTACAACATCAATTTTAGGTTTTAGTACGCCAATAAATTTAAGTTTTAATCCTGTGTTACCAACGGGCTTTACTAGCACATTTAGTAGTAACCCAGTAACACCAGGAAACAACTCAACGTTATCTCTGTCGGTTGATAATACTGCGACAAGTGGAGCACACACCATTACTGTTGAAGGTACGGCCGGAGCGATAACAAAACAAACAACATTTAATGTCAATGTCTCATTACCAATTTCTACCCCCCCAAGTACAACACTACCTGTTGATGGAAGTATTGGTGTTTCAACATCAACAAGCTTTACTTGGTCAGCGGTAACAGGTGCATCCAGTTATGATATCGAGATTTCTACAGATCCCACATTTACCACAACATTGGTTTCTCAAAATGTGCCAACAAACACCTATGCAGGAACAGCACTAACAGCAGCAACAACCTATTATTGGCGAGTTAGAGCCGTCAATAATTGTGGCAGCAGTGTTTATGTTGTTGCGGCATTTGAAACCCTCGCAGGTGGCACAGTAACACAATGTAATAACCTAACACCACCAACTGCAGATATTCCTGATAATAACGCTTTGGGATTAAATGATACCATGACAGTCGTTGGTGGCGGAACATTGACTGATTTAAAACTTTCCATTAACGCAACACATACTTATGTTGGGGATTTAATCTTTACTTTATCAAAAGTAACTCCTGCAACAAGCAGTATTGTTATTGACCGACCAGGAGTACCAGCTTCAACTTTTGGATGTTCAGGTGATGATATAGCTACAACCTTAGATGATGCGGGATTGTCCCCTGTTGAAAACGAATGTGCAGGAGCTATACCGACAATAGGAGCAGGTCCCTTTACACCAAATAACCCATTGAATGTCTTTAATGGTCTAAATTCAACTGGAGATTGGACCTTGAATGTATCTGACAATGCCGGCGCAGATACAGGTACACTAGACCAGTGGTGTTTAATTACAACAACAAGTGGTAGTGTTGCCCCTGCAGATTACAGTGATTTGGCTAGCAGCTATGGTGTGGCAAAACACGAAGGAGGTGGCACGTCAAAATTAGGTACAAACTGGACGGCAGACACAGGTTTTAGTTTGGATTCTGATGCCAGCGATGATGACGGTATTGTGGCATCAGGTTTGTGGTTACCAAGTAGCACAACCGCTCAAATTAGTGCGACCTCAACAGGAGGTTATTTGGCTTGCTGGTTTGATTGGAATAATGATGGAAGTTTTGCAGCGGGCGAAAAATCAATTGCTCAAGCTGTTGCTCTAGGTACAGTGACAATACCTGTTACCATACCATTAACCAGTACATTTGGAACTGGTGGAGATAACTTTTTAGAAAGTCGTTGCCGCTTCTATGCATCTGAACCACTTATTCTGGCAACAGAATCAGCCACAGGGTCAGCTCCAACAGGAGAGGTGGAGGATAATCGTTTTTCAGCAAATGCCTTAACACCCATTTCTCTTATTTATACCTCAAGCGCAATGAGAAACTCTGTTTTTGATGTGAATTGGACAACCACAACCGAGGTGGGAACAATAGGCTTTAATGTTTATGGTAAAGAAAAAGGTGTTTGGGTTTTATTAAACAATGAACCCATCCAAGCAAAAGGAATAAACACAACGCAATCTAATAGTTATCACTATAATCTACAAAACAGCAACATCAGTGACTACAAAATAGAAGAACTCACCCGAACAGGGATAAAACACAGCTACGGGCCTTTTGTGAGCAATAAAACATTTGGAGCACAACCCAATGAACACACGATTAATTGGCAAGAGTTGCACCAAGAGTCTCAACAAAAACAACTCCAAAGACAGCAATCAAAGACCGCAAGTTTTGATTTTATTAAGGTTAATGTTAATCAGACGGGTATTCAAAGAATTACCTATGAGAGCTTACTTTCTCAAGGTGTTGATTGGCAAGGCGTTGCAAGTGATCAAATCAGCATAAGCTTTGAGTCTAATGCTGTGGCG
>JALWML010000483.1 GCA_027083915.1 Lysobacterales bacterium
GCTTGGTTTCACCCGTTGGGTGGTAATTGATTTGTCATAAAACCATTATACACCAAGGCTTTTAGCTTGTTATTACTTTTCTATATCGGGATTAGGGAATTATCTAATTTATTATTTTTGTTGTATTTACGAGGTTAAGGTTAGTTATTTTTTGATTGCATACTGTAAAATCAGATAAAACTGCAAAATCATTTTTTATAAAATAATCCATGGAAGATTGTATTTGTTTTATATGACTTTTGTTTAAATAACTAAGTTTACATGAGTTATTAATAGTTGTGATGGCATAATTTAATTCATCAATATAACTTAAATTGTTTTCTTTTAATGTTTTTACCAATTCGAATTGGAACTCAAAATAATTAGCATAAACAACATAAGATTCAGTGTTAAATTCGAATATTTTTTCACTATTTTCTATAGACTTTCTAAATAACTCAATACTTTTAAGAGGTTGTCCCTGTACTCTTTTTAACTTGGCGTACTCATATTGAGTGACGGCAGTATTAGCTAAGCCACCAAATTCACTGCCGAGTTTTTTAACGTGCTCATAAGCTTTCATGGAATCTTGGTAGTTAATTTCTGCATCATTAAAATTGTATATAGATCTGTAATAATTTGCAATTTCTTGTTGCACATTCCCTAATCTAGACCATGTGCTTCTTTTATTTGGGTTGATTTTTAAAGATTTCTTTATATGTTTCATCGCTTTCTGGTAATAGTTGGAAGGGTTTTCACCTTCATTGGATGCCTCTTTAGCAAGTTCTAATAATGATTGCGTACTGATGGCGAGTAACCGACTGTCTTCTGGATATAGCTTGAGTCCTTGGTTTGAAACTTTATTTGCCTTTTTAATATATTCAATATGGCTTGTGCCCTGAGATATATGGTAATCAGCATATGTCGTATATAATTTTTCAAGGTTTATATAGGCAGAAACGGCATCTGTATGATTTAATAAATCAATTGCTTGTCGGCATATTTTTACACCATTACTAAATGTTTCATCAATATTAGTGGCATCATACTGAAGCTCAACTTGTATGTTAAAGCCATAGTTTGAACAATATTCTTTATAAATATTAGGGTCTGATGAGCCTATTTTAATTGATTGCTGCATATTTTGTTTTGATAAATCAATATAGGGTTTTGCTGCTATATAGCCTTTTTCATTCAATATAGGTATCGCTTTTTGAATATAGAGGAAAGATGCGTAAGTATACGCTTCGTAAAACCAAGGGTTGTTCTTTATTTCTTTAAGGGTGTATTTTATTGCTTCATCATAATTTTCATTCAAGTTAGCTAAATAGGCAGAGACATAATTATGTGTAGCTAGACCCTTACTTGCTTGTGTTAAATATTTTTTTGCAGGCTCTAAATATTTAAGTCTATTTTTATTTAAGAAATTTTCCCGCTTTATTTTATCACTAATCGAGTGAGATTCTAGGATGCTATATTCCCAGTACATTGCTAAAATAAATCCAAGCTCACTAAATAATTCAGGAGAATTCCAGCCTTTTTTTACAGACTTTTGTAAAAAGGTGTAAGCTTTATCAAATTCTCTCATTGATAAGTAGGCGCTACCTATAGCATATTCACTAAGCCCATTTGACTGAGTTTCATTCTTGACTATACTGTCTTGAAGTGTTTTAATTTTCTTGATTGTTTTGGTATATACGTCCTGAACGTTATGCAACGGTAGCATATGTGTTCGTCTTAAATTTGATTTTAAATCATTTACAAGAATTAAATGTTTTTCTGCTAATTTTTGTTGCTTTATTGATTGATGACGAAAATTAATAAATAGCAATGTTGTTACTAATAAAATCGATATTAATAAGGCTATATACTTATTACGTTTAATCCAGAGTTTGAATTGGTAAATTTTATTGGACGGTGTTGCTGAAATTGGCTTTAAAGCTTTCCAGTTATTTAAATCCTCATTGAGTGCATCCATGCTTTGGTAGCGGTCTTTCGGGTTGAGAGTTAATCCTTTAATGATAATGTTTTTTAAATCAGTATCATAGTCAGTTTGACTAAGAAGCTTTATTATATGTATCTTATCCTCTGAAGGTTTATAATTATGAATGTCAATTGGAGGCAGAGGTTTTTGGTTAGTGAGTAGTTCTAAAAATACAGCGCTAAGAGAAAAAACATCACTAGCATAAGAGAGTTGTTCATTCTTAATTTGCTCTGGAGAGGCGTAATCAGGTGTGAAGATGTTGTCACTATTAGAGTTTAATTCAACTAAGTTATTAGTAAAGGAGGCGATGCCAAAATCTACAACTTTAGGTGTGCCTAGAGAGTCAATGAGGATATTGCTTGGTTTAATGTCCTTATGAATAATGAGGTTTTGATGTGCATAACTCAGTGCAGAAGCAATTTGTTGTATGAGGTTGACTGTTTCATTTATAGACAAGTGGTTTGTCTTTACGTATTCTTTAATGGTTTGAGCGTCTTCAATATATTCCATGATTAAATAAGGAATACCGTTTTGTGATAAGCCTCCATGATGAAAAGAAATGATATTGGAGTGGTGTAGCTTAGATAAGGTCAATTGCTCTTGGGTAAATAGTTTTTTTAATTTTTCATTGAGTTCTTTATCAATCGAGACCAAAAGCTTTAGTGCCACAAATTTTTGAATTTCAGAGTCTTTTCTTTTGGCTTTGTAGACGCATGACATACCGCCTTGACCAATTTTTTCTAAAAGTTTGTAATTTCCAATGGACTTGCCAGATAAATCTTCGACCTTATTTTTGACAATGTGAAACAGAGATAAATCAGCTTCAGAGGTTATGGT
>JALWML010000484.1 GCA_027083915.1 Lysobacterales bacterium
ATTTCATGAAGAAATCGAATCAACCCGCTCAGTAACAAAAATTAAGCGCTTGTCAAAACGAATCAAACTTTTTGATTCATTTGTCAAATCAGGAAACCGTCCTGAGCACATGATTATGACGGTATTGCCAGTGTTGCCACCAGAATTACGTCCATTAGTACCTTTGGATGGTGGTCGTTTTGCCACTTCTGACTTGAATGATTTGTATCGTCGTGTGATTAACCGTAACAACCGTTTAGGTCGTTTATTGGATTTACACGCACCTGATATTATTGTTCGTAATGAAAAACGCATGCTGCAAGAATCAGTTGATGCTTTATTGGATAATGGTCGTCGCGGACGTGCAATAACCGGAACTAACAAGCGCCCATTGAAATCTTTAGCTGATATGATTAAAGGTAAACAAGGTCGTTTCCGTCAAAACTTGTTGGGTAAACGTGTCGATTATTCTGGACGATCAGTGATTGTTGTTGGGCCGACATTGAGATTGCATCAGTGTGGATTGCCAAAGAAAATGGCTTTAGAGTTATTCAAGCCCTTTATTCTTGGTAAACTATTACAAAATGACTATGTTTCAACAATTAAAGCCGCTAAACGCAGTGTTGAAGATGAAACACCTGAAGTATGGGATATACTTTCAGAGGTTATTCGTGAACATCCAGTTATGCTTAATCGTGCGCCAACATTGCATAGATTAGGCATCCAAGCTTTTGAACCAATATTAATTGAAGGTAAAGCTATTCAATTACATCCATTAGTTTGTACGGCATTTAATGCGGATTTCGATGGTGACCAAATGGCGGTACACGTTCCATTATCAATCGAAGCGCAATTAGAGGCGCGTACTTTAATGTTAGCGACTAATAATATTTTATCACCAGCTAGTGGAGAACCAATCATCGTTCCTTCTCAGGATGTTGTATTGGGTCTTTATTACATGACTCGTGAACTGGTTAATCAACCAGGTGAAGATATGATTTTTGCTAATATTGATGAGGTGCAAAGAGCTTATGATAATGGAAAAGTAACACTTCAAGCGAAAATTAAGGTTCGTTTAACACAAGTCACTTTTGGTGAAGATGGCGAAGAAATCGAAAACACAAGTATCGTTGATACGACAGTTGGACGTGCTTTATTGGCTGTAATTCTTCCCAAAGGAATGGATTTTTCAAATCTAAATGTGGTTTTGTCTAAAAAGAATATCTCAAAGTTATTAAATACTTGTTACCATGAAATGGGTGTTAAGGATACGGTAATATTTGCTGATCAGTTAATGTACACTGGATTTAGGTATGCAACTTATGCAGGTATGTCTATTGGTATTGATGATTTAATAATTCCAGAAGAGAAAAAGACTATTCTTGCAGAGTCGGAAAAAGAAGTTATGGCGATTCAAGGTCAGTATACGGATGGTCTGGTTACTGCAGGTGAACGTTATAATAAAGTTATTGATATTTGGTCACGTGCTAATGAAGAAGTGGCAAAATCAATGATGAGTGCTTTAGGTACTGATGAAGTTACCACAAAAGATGGTAAAAAAATCAGTCAGGACTCTATGAATTCAGTGTTTGTGATGGCAGATTCAGGAGCGAGGGGTTCTCCAGCTCAAATGAGACAGTTGTCTGGAATGCGTGGTTTGATGGCAAAGCCAGATGGTTCAATTATTGAATCGCCAATTAAAGCAAATTTCCGTGAAGGATTAGATGTAATGCAATACTTTATTTCGACTCACGGAGCTCGAAAAGGATTAGCAGATACTGCTCTTAAAACAGCAAACTCAGGATATTTGACTCGTAGATTGGTTGATGTGGCACAAGATGTTGTGATTGTTGAAAATGATTGTGGCACAATCGAGGGCATGAATATACAGGCGATTGTAGCTGGCGGTGAAGTCGTACAGTCACTTGGTGAAAGAGTATTAGGTCGAATTGTTGCTATTGATGTGTTTAATAATCAAAGTGATGATACGCCAATTATTCCACAAGGAACTTTGATTGATGAACATTGGGTTGAAGTCATTGAGTCTGAGGGTGTTGACTCGATAAAAGTCAGGTCTCCAATTACTTGTGAGGCGCCAACAGGAATTTGTGCTAGTTGTTACGGACGTGATTTGGCCAGAGGTAAATTTGTTAGTATCGGTGAAGCTGTTGGTGTTGTAGCAGCACAATCCATTGGTGAACCTGGAACGCAGTTAACTATGCGTACCTTCCATATTGGTGGTGTGGCTTCAAAGCAAGCAGCTAACAACCAAATTCAGATTAAGTCTGATGGTATTGCGAAGTTGCACAATATTAAAACGGTTAAAAATAAAGATAAGAAACTGGTTGCAATTTCGCGTTCAGGTGAATTATCAATACATGAAAAATCGGGTAAAGAAAAAGAAAGATATAAAATTCCTTATGGTGCATTAATTGGTGTTAATGATGGTGCTAAAGTTAAGGGTGGTGATATACTGGTTACATGGGATCCGCACACGCATCCAATTGTTACGGAAGTAGCGGGTGTTGTCAGTTTTATTGATTTCCAAGATAACGTAACTGTTGAAGAAAAGTTAGACGAGTTGACTGGATTAACTAGTTTTGTCATTACAGATCCAAAAACTAGAGGCGCTAAAGGTAAAGATATGCGTCCCATGGTGCGTTTGGAAAACAAGCGCGGCAAAGCAATTATGATTCCTGGTACGGATATTCCTGCACAATATTACTTGCCACCAGGTGCGACAATTAATATACAAAATGGTCAAGAGGTAAAGGTAGGGGATTTCTTAGCGAAAATTCCACAAGAGTCTTCAAA
>JALWML010000485.1 GCA_027083915.1 Lysobacterales bacterium
GTTTTGATGGAATCAATGCCTTCAATAATTGCTATTTGTTCTCTTAATTCTGATAGTTCATCAGTATTATTACAGGCTACATGGACAAACATATCTATTTCACCTGATAAGCATTGGCTATGTATGACTTCATACATTTGACTGATTTTTTTCTGTAAATGAATATTATTAAAGCCTGATTTAAAAGTGATTTGAAAAACTGCTTTTGTTCCTGCTTGAGCATCAGCACTAACCAAAACGGTATAACCCTTTATCGTGCCATTGGTTTCAAGTTTGATAATTCTATCATGAGTCGCACTGCGCGATAATCCAATGTCTTTGGCTAACCCTACCAAACTTTTACGGGCATTCTTTTTTAAAGCTGCTAATAATAGTCTGTCTTTTTCATCTAAAACCTGCATAGTATTCATTTTTCCTCTAAAACCGATATTTTGTAGATAGCTTCTGGATGACTTGTTTTTGATAATACTCTTTTAAAAAATAATATAACAGCATGAGCCTCCAGAAAACAAAAACTAAAAAGACCCACAAGTCTAAAACTCATCAACTAGAATACAATTTAAAGGAATACCGTCTAAGATTGCAACAAAAATCATTGATGGATAATTATTTAACAAACAGAAGTTTATAAATCTGCATTTATCCGTTAATACTGTCATATTGTCGGTAGTATTAGGATGTAATAACTTATAAAATTCTCATTATCTTAATAAAAGAGACCTTCATAGTGAAATCAAAAGTATCTAATAATGCTCTATTTCCAGATAAAGATGAGAAAAATCAAGTATTGAAAAAACTTTGGCAGTCTTTAGATGAAATTCAAATTGAAAATAGCACGGTCACAACCATGCTTGATTTAACAAATTTCAGAAAACAACTTACAGCAATAGACTTTAATCAATCAAACCAACTATCCGATATGGTTGATTGGACAATTCAACACTTACAAAAAGGTTTAGTACAAATGACCCATCCAGGTTATATGGGTTTATTTAATCCCGCTCCTACTTTTCCAGCTGAGGTTGCAAATATTATCTCAACTGCATTTAATCCACAGAATTGTGTTTGGTCTCATGCTCCTGTAGCAGTCGAAATTGAATCGCATGTCATTAAACAAATTACAACACGTTTAGGACTAACAAAATCTGCAACAGGTCATTTCACCAGTGGAGGTTCAGAGGCAAATGCCACCGCTTTTGTTTGCGCATTGCATCATAAAAATAGTGATTTCGCAGAGGAAGGCGTAACTTCATTTAGAGGTCAACCCTGTATTTATGTTTCTAAAGAAAGCCATTTAGCATGGTTAAAAATTGCCGTAACCACAGGTGTTGGCAGGAAATCTATTCGCTTAATCGCAACCGATGGTCAAGGTCGAATGGACACAGTAGCACTACGAAAAGCCATTAAACAAGACATTAAAGCAAGGAAACTTCCTGTCATGGTTGTTGCCACCGCTGGTACGACCAATGCGGGGAAAATTGACCCAATAATTTCTTGCAGAAAAATTTGCAATGAATACAAGCTTTGGTTGCATGTTGATGCAGCATGGGGAGGTGCTTTACTCGTTTCGGATATCTATAAAAACCGTTTGGATGGTATTGAATCAGCAGATTCCATCACCATTGATGCACACAAATGGTTTGCCACAACCATGGGGGCTGGTATGTTTTTTACCCGCCACAAAAGTGTTTTGTCCTCTCTTTTTAGTGTTTCAACCGATTACATGCCCTCCAATGATATCGAACAAGACTTGTATGTCAATTCGATGTTATGGTCAAGGCGATTCATTGGCTTACCCTTATTTATGTCCTTGGCAACAGTGGGCTGGCAAGGTTATGCCCAACACATCGAACATGGCATTGATTTAATTGCTTATTTATCCGAAGAATTAACAACAAAAGGTTGGCAATTGGTCAATCACTCCGATATGGCAATTGCCTGTTTACTTCCACCCGATAATTCATCATTATCACCGAGTCAAATTGTCGCGAAGATTGTCGATAAAGGTGAACAGTGGATTTCTGTCACCAAATTTGAAGAACAATCAGTCATACGCATCTGCATAACCAATGGCATGACCACACAAAACCACATAGATGCTTTAATCAAAAACTTATTGGAGACAATAAAATGATTGAACTGTACACAACCGCTTCACCCAATGGTTTTAAAATAACCATTATGCTTGAAGAATTGCAAATCCCTTACAACTTGCATCACATTAAGATCAGTAACGGGGATAATAAGACTGAGGACTTCTTGAAACTCAGTCCACATGGAAGAATTCCTGTTATTAAAGATACAGAAACAGGCATAGTCGTGTTTGAATCAGCTGCAATTTTACAGTATTTAGCCGAAAAAACTGGAAAACTCCTTTCTAATAAATTAGCTATACGAATGCAAACTTTACAATGGTTGATGTTTAACTCGGCCACCTTAGCGCCTTTATTGGGTCAGAGAGTCAATTTTGAGCTGTTTGAAGATAACAAAATAGACGCAGCAATTCAACGCTACCAAAAATTAACCGTAGAAGCTTTCTCAACAATGAACAAACACCTATCAGAAAACAGCTATTTTGCAGGAGAACATTATTCAATTGCCGATATTGCTGCTTTTGGTTGGCTGCATATCTGTGAAGTGATTGATTTCAAATTCAATCACTTCACCCATTTATGGCGTTGGTACCAACAACTAGCAAAAAGAAAAGCTGTTACAAAAGGGATAACTTTGCCGAACAAAGCCACTGGTGCCTAATTTTTAATAGAAACCTTAGTATTATTACC
>JALWML010000486.1:0-1394 GCA_027083915.1 Lysobacterales bacterium
CTAATAAACTAAACCCATGTTTTGCACCTTTTATTTTAATAAATTCTACAGGTTTATTTAGTTTTTTTAACAAATACTCTAAACGGATGGCGTGTTCAATGCTGACTCTTGGGTCGTCGGTACCGTGAATAAGTAAAACAGGAGCATTAATCTTTTTAACATTATAAAGCGGTGATTGAGTTTTCAATTTATCATTATCGTGGTGAGGATCTCCAACAATGTCAAGCATTTGTTTTATTGACTCTTTGTTAATATTCCAATCACTGGAAGTGAACATTAAAGGTAAGTCGGTTGGTCCTGCCATTGAAGAGATACATTTGTATCTATGCGGGTAATTAATGTGAAGCATTAATGCTGAATAGCCACCATAACTTGACCCAGCTGAGCAAATTTTATTTTCATCCAGTTTGTATTTTGCAACAACATAAGATACCACTTCATTAATATCTTTTTCAATTTTATTGCCCCATTGTTTCTTTCCAGACTCTTGAAACTTCTTACCAAAGCCTGAAGAGCCACGGTAATTGATTTTTAAGACAGCAATACCGTAAGATGCAAAAAAATGAGATAAGGAGTCAAAATACCCATAGCTCCTAACACCAATTGGACCACCATGTGGCATAACAACTAATGCTTTTGCTGTTTGATTCTCGGGCAAAGAGAGGTAAGACTCTATTGTTAGCCCATCGCTATTTTTATACTCAATCACCTCTAGTTTTCCCTTTGCTAAATCTTTACGCCAGCGTGCTTTATCTATAATTTTATTAATTTTTAACGGGTTTAAATCGACATTAACATAGATGCCTTCATTCTGAAAATTGTGTAGTAAGAACAAGTGTTTTGAATAATCTAAATTGCTGGCAATATAATAGTTTTCGAAATCATGATACTTTTCATTTAGGCTTTGTTGAGCAGTTTGTAAGCCCTTGTTCATTAAAACATCATGTGTTATTCCATTCTTGATATAACTGACTGCTAATAATTGAGAGTTATTCGGGTTGATTTTTATGTCAGACACGTCAAAATCTTTGGAATAAAACAATTCTTTTTCAACTAATAGATTGTCACTGTTAAATAAATAGACTCCTTTTTTGTCTTTGTTCTTAAGCCTTTTGATGGCAATAAACTGATTTAATGGGTTTATTGTTCGCGGAAAAATTAAGTCATCACTGTTTTCATCAAGTGAAAAAACTTTTACCCAGCGGTTCTTTTTTAATACCCAATAGTGAACCGAATCTTTTTGGTTGGAAAGAATTAATCTAATTTTTTTGTTTTCATCTGCCAGCCAATAAAAGGGACTTCTAATGTTTTTCCCTATTTTTTTTGCAAAATGAATGTCTTTTTGACTTGTTTCGTAATCTGTTAAATCGACTAAATAAACACCTGAGGTGTGT
>JALWML010000486.1:1404-2769 GCA_027083915.1 Lysobacterales bacterium
GTGTGTTTCTTGGTAAACAGTAGGTGAGCAAAATAAACTTTATTTTTAGATTGTGGAAGTGCATCAACGACAAAGGCTTTTTTTTCAAATTCAAAAGTGGATTTAACTTGTATTTCCTTTTTAAAATCTAAATGCAGGACCTTAAAGATTGAGTCACCAACATTTGATTTCACTTTGTTGAGTTGTACAATTAATGAATTATTATCAATCCATTTAATATCAGAAATAGTGATGCTAATACCATTGGTGCCATTGAAAATAACGTAGGATTTTTTCTTGTTGATATCAACAATTTCAATGTGTTCTTGTGCATCGTAGTAAGTTTCTGCAGCCAAGTATTGTCCATTTGGACTCATGACCATTCGGTAGTATTCACTGGACTTGAAATAAGGCTGCGCAGTGTCTTCAAGCGTTTTACAATTACCTGTAAAACTGCAAAATAGAATTAATAAAAATAGTTTCAACATGAAAGGGTCTTGTTACTTTTTATCAAGCTCTTGGTCAAACTCAAGAAATGGGTCTGGGTTTTCTCCCGCATATACTAAAGGGTATTTTTCGATAAGATCAGGGAATTTTTCTTTGATATAGGCTAGTACCTGAGTTGAGTTGTTAATAATGTTATAGTTATAAACAATATCATTTCTTTCATTTAACCAGCCTCTAAATTCTAGAGTGCCAGGATAGTTTAATTTGCCTGCTTTAACTTCAAATAAAGTGAGTTCTTCATCAATATTAAAGGTATGAATTGTATTGGCTGAATAACCCCTACCTTCCTTCCAATAATATTTGCCAACTGGCAATTTTATTATTTTCATTTGAGATCCAGGCCTAAGTTTTTTTAAAGAGTAAACGGGAAAAGTCTTGCCTTTTTTGCCCAAACTAATCTTGGCAATTCTAAAGTTAATATCAATAATAAGCACAACCAATCCTTCATCGGATTTAAGTCCTTTTTTTTGCTTAAAGTCTATAATTTTGCCTTTTGAAAAGGCAGAATTTGCCAGTAGTAGAATTAAACAGGTGGTCATTAGTTTCATTTGAATATGTCCTATATTTTGTTAGGTGAGAATTTGTATTACTCCAAATTGGATTAAATTCTAAAACATTAACAAAACCTTGTAAATCAATATTTTTTAGATTCGATATTTTTTTCCTTAGTACCGTTTATTTTACAGCTTGGGTGTTGAGCAAAGACCTCTTATATACACTTTCATGCTGTGTTATACTGAGATTTATTTTTAGTAGTTCCCAAATCCCGATATAGAAACATAAACTCGCATCAAAAACATTATTTTGGGTGGTTAGACCTTGTTTGTGCTTAAACCTGGAAGCTAGGTTTATGCAATTGCACGCGCTTACCTAATTTTT
>JALWML010000487.1:0-526 GCA_027083915.1 Lysobacterales bacterium
TTAGGAACAGACACCAACAAACCTTTCTTAGAAGAAGCCCCGTGGCTGATAGCTGTTTTTGCTCAGCGTTATGGAATTGATGCCCAAGGCAATCGAGTTAAGCATTATTATACACCAGAATCTGTTGGTATTGCATGTGGTATATTAATCACAGCATTACACACCTCTGGTCTTGCGACTTTAACGCATACACCAAGCCCAATGGGGTTTTTAAAGACTATACTCAAACGCCCTGAAAATGAACGACCGTATTTGCTGGTAGTGTGTGGTCATCCAAAAGAAAATGCAAAGGTTCCTAACATAAAACGCAAAGATTTAAATGAGGTAGCTAGTTTTTTTTGAATAAGACGGTCAACAGGCTGTCAAGCTAACTTAGCCTTAATATTTCATACTAGAATGGAATTTAGGGAAAAAATGACTTCATAAAACCATTCAGGTACAAACTGTAACGGTAGTGTCCAAAAAAGTGTGTCTGGCTGAGTTGAATTTGCCACGAGCTTTAATTTAATCACAAAAACAAAGTTAA
>JALWML010000487.1:536-11593 GCA_027083915.1 Lysobacterales bacterium
TGTTTAATTTAAATTCATTCATTGTAAGTATCTCTTGTTAAGTTTATGTTCGGCAAAAACATTGTAACTCAACTTTAGGTACTTACACCTAGGGACACACTTTTATGGACGGTATGACTGTAACCGTAACAATTTATAGGTAACATAATGATAAATATAGAAATATGCTCTATTTTGTACCGATAGTATGAAATATTCAGCTTAGTGGTGATTGATATAAAAAAAGCGGTTCCGAGGAAAGAGTTGTTAAGGGAGGAGGGTAAAACCCCGGAACCTAAGAGGAGTATATATAAATGAAAAATAATTACTTATTTGCTTACTTTGACTGCACCTTCTGGGTTTAGTTCATTTTTCTTTTGTTTTTCTGTTTCTTCACCATATGGCCAGTCTCTAAAAGGAAAAGGTTTTTCATCAGTTTGAAATGATAAATACTTAATCATGTCGTATAAAAAGAGACCTACTTCTTGGTTGAAACCTTTCAAATTTTTGTTAACTTGTCCAGTGATTAATAAAAATCCAAACTGGATAAGGACAACAAAGGTAAAGACCCACAGTGACATCCAACCTATAAATGCAAATAAAATGGTATAAAATATACGGCTAAATATTTCAGGGTTTCTATCTTTTTTAGTTTCTGTTACCTTTTCTTCTTGATTTGTCTCAACTGAAGTTTCTTCAACTTCAATTTTTTCTTTCTTTGTTTTCTTAACCATTTGTTTGTTCCTGTTTTGATGACTTATATATATGATACAGAAAAGAGTTAAAGAAAATAAGTGCCATTAGTCATGCGTGACTATTGGGCTATTAGATGGTTTAATGAGATTTTGTTAAACTTTTTGAAAAGCTTGATAAGATTTTAAGAATAATTTTTTAACTTTAAATTGGCCGTTGTGTTGTGCTTCGCCGAGACCAACAAATTTATCGTGGTGGTCATAAAGGCGGTAAACTTTTGGTTCTAATGTAATTTGAAATCTTAATCCATGGATAAGTGTTTGCAGTTGTTCTTTGGATAACTGAAAAGACGGGTATTCAATTAATGCCCTATCCATCGGTAGTAAGCACTCAAAAGGGTTTGCTTGTTCTGTTAACTTATCGAGAGAAATCATATCGCCTTTTAGAATACCTAATTGTGTTCGATGCAAGCTTGTCATGTGTGCGTACGTACCACAGGCTTTGGCAAAGTCTTCTAGTAAGGTACGAATATAGGTTCCTTTTGATACTTTTATTTCAAAACGTAATCTTTGAACATCGCCTTGCTCATTGTTTATCAGCTTAAAGCTATGTATAGTGATGTCACGCGCTTTACGTTCAACTTCTTTGCCTTCGCGCGCTAAATCATACAAACGCCTGCCTTCATGGTGTAAGGCTGAATACATGGGTGGTATCTGTTTGATGTCCCCTGTCAAAGATTGAATAGCAATTTGAATTTCTTCATCACTTAGCTTGGTTTTGTTTGATGTTTTGGTGATTGTTCCTGTGGCATCACCTGTATCTGTTTGGCTACCAATTAGGCATTCGGCGATATAAATCTTGTCAGCATTAAGCATGAGTCCTGCAACTTTTGTCGCATCGCCAAAACAACACGGCAATAACCCTGTTGCCATAGGGTCTAGTGAGCCAGTATGGCCTGCCTTTTTAGCATTAAATATGCGTCGAACCTTTTGTAAGGCGAGATTAGATGTGATGCCCTTGGGTTTATTGAGTAAAAAAATGCCGTGAACATCTTGCCATTTACTACGAGGTTTACTCACTTTAGGTTTACCTGAATTGGTTTATTCTTCTTCAAAACCTGGATCGGTTTCACGAGCTTTGCTAATCAGTGATTCTAAGTTGGCGCCACGTTCTAGGGATTCATCATAAATAAAACGTAATTCAGGCACTTTCCGCGCACGAATTTTACTTGCCAGTACTGATCGAATAAAAGGTGCATTCTCTTTTAATGTTGCTAAAGCTTCTTTTTGATACTCTGGGAATAGTGTATTGAAATAAACCTTAGCAACTGACAAGTCTTTAGTAACATCCACATCAGATATGGCGACGTGTTTGAGTTCTTTTTCATACTCAAATTCTTCACGCACAACTACTGCGACTATGCGCAGTATTTGTGCGGACATTCTATCTGATCGTGTAAACTCTCTAAAAGCCATTTTATTAAATCCTAATAATCAATGATTAATCCAGTGTCTTCTTAACTTCAACGCGTTCATAACATTCAATCTCATCACCTGGGTTGATGTCATTATAGCCTTTAACACCAATACCACATTCGGTACCCGACTTGACTTCTTTAACATCATCCTTGTGGCGACGTAATGATTCTAGCTCACCTTCAAAGATAACCACGTTATCGCGCAATACGCGTATTGGGTTATCACGTTTAACACTTCCTTCTAGAACAATACAACCAGCAATTGAGCCAAACTTTGATGATCTAAAGACATCTTTAACTTCTGCATTACCGATAATAACTTCTTTGGTTTCTGTTCCTAAGAAGCCTGTAATGGCAGCTTTGATGTTATCAATGGCTTCATAAATAATACTAAAGTAATGTAGTTCTAAATCATTTTGTTTAATCACTTCCCTTGCTGCTTTATCTGCACGGACGTTAAACCCAATGATAATGGCTTTGGCAGAGACGGCTAATTGTGCATCAGCATTGGTAATGCCACCAACACCTGTAGAGATAGCACGCACTTCAACATCGTCATTGCCAATCTGTGTTAATGACTCTTTAAGAGCTTCAACACTACCTTGTACATCGGCTTTAATTAGTAAATTAACAACTAATTTTTCTTTCTTGCCCATGCTTGACATAAGTGCTTCAAGTTTTGCTGCTTGTTGTTCTTTTAAGCGTCTATCGCGTTCAAGGGCTTTTCGTTCTGCAGCGGCTTCTTTGGCACGTTTTTCATTTTTAACAACAATAAAATCTTCACCGGCAATTGGTACACCAGATAGACCTTGAATAACCACAGGAATAGAAGGACCTGCTGATTCAACTTCTTCATCAAGTTCATTAAGAATGCGTCTAGCACGACCAAATTGTTCACCACTTAAGACCATATCACCTTTTTTTAGTGTTCCTGATTTAACCAAAACGGTTGCAACAGGTCCCCGTCCTTTATCTAAACTAGACTCAACAACGATACCTTTGGCAGGTTTATCCACAACAGCTTTAAGTTCCATTAATTCAGCTTGCAGGTTGATAGCTTCGAGTAAATCGTCAATACCTTCACCTGTTTTTGCAGAAACCGGAATAAATTGTGTATCACCACCCCAATCATCAGGAATAACATCGTGATTAGCTAAATCTTGTTTAGCTTTATCAATGCTTGCACCTTGTAAATCCATTTTGTTGACTGCAACAATTATTGGAACACCGGCGGCTTTAGCGTGCTTAACCGCTTCAATTGTTTGAGGCATAACACCATCATTTGCGGCCACAACTAAGATAACAATATCAGTTGCTTGAGCACCTCGTTGACGCATGGCTGTGAAAGCAGCATGGCCAGGAGTGTCAATAAATGAGATAATGCCATTGTCTGTTTTCACATGGTAGGCTCCAATATGCTGGGTAATACCACCAGCTTCTTTGTCTGTAACCTTGGTTTTTCTAATATAATCAAGGAGAGATGTTTTACCATGGTCTACATGACCCATAACGGTGACTACAGGTGGTCTTGGCTCTGCATTTTCATCAATTTCATCATCGCTTGATTGTGAGTGAATCTCTTCTGCGATTGTTTTGTTTTCAACTAAATTGGCTTTATGCCCCATTTCTTCGACAACTAATACAGCAGTATCTTGGTCTAATGATTGGTTGATGGTAACCATCATGCCCATACCCATTAATTCTTTAATCACATCTCCAGATTTGATGCTTAAGCCTTTTGCTAACTCGGCAACGGTGATGCTTTCGCCAATATTAACTGTTTTAACTTGATCAGCGACAGGTTTGGTAAAACCGTGTTTCTCAGCTTTTTTGAATGAGGGTTTAATTTGGTGATTACCTCTACCACCTTTAATATGTAATTGTTTTCTACCGTATTTATTTTGGTTGTTGCGGTGATTACCTCGTCCACGAGAGTCTTTATTTGGGGCGTTGTTATTGGTATTGTTATTAGCGTTTCTTGTGTTGTTTGCATTACCCGTATTTTGCTTGCCTTCTCGTGCGGCTTTTTCTTTGCGTCTTTTCTCAACCGCTGCCATTACTTGGCGCTGGACTTGTTCTTCTCTTCTGTTTGCCGCTTGTTGTTCTTCAGTTAATTCAACCTTTTCGGCTTCTTTTTCAACAACTTCTTGAGCAGGCTCTTTCTGAGTAGAATCTGAATCAATGACTTCTTCCGTAGAGGCTTTAGCGGGTTCTTGCTCTTTATCTGCAGCAATTTGAGCTTCTTTTTCTGCCAATTCTTTTTTGGATTGTTCTTCAAGCTCCTTTTGTTTTTGTAATTCTTCTTGACGCTTGATTTTTTTTTCTTCAGCTAGCTCTTGTTTTCTTTTCTCAAGGGCTTTTTGCGCTTCCATTCTATCTCTAGCAATAGCATCTAGTTCTTCAGCATCTGGCTTTTTGAAGGTTCTTTTCTTTCTAACCTCAATATTTACAGTTTTTGTTTTTGCTCGTATGCCAGAGCCACTTGAAACTTTCAGCGTGCCAAGTGTTTTGCGTTTAAGAACGACCTTTTTACGAGGCGATTGATCCTGTTTATCCTTGCCGTGAGAGTCACGCAAATAAGCAAGAAGTGATCTCTTGTCATCGTTGCTGATGGCATCATCAGCATTTTTTGCAGAAATACCTGCACTTTCCAATTGACCTAATAATGTGTCAAGCGGAACGTTCAATACTTCTGCTAATTGTTTTACTGTTACTTCAGACATTTAAGAACCTCTAATTATTTCTTTTATTCTTCTTCAAACCAAAAACGGCGGGCTTCCATAATTAACTCACCTGCTTGTTCTTGTGTTAAGTCACTGATTTCCATCAATTCATCCGTTGCCAAATCTGCTAAATCATCTCGTGTAATAATGCTTTTAGCCGCAAGGGCATACGCTAATTTATCATTCATTCCTTTTAATTTTAATAAATCACTTGCTGGTTTTGAACCTTCAAGTTTCTCTTCATTAGAAATCAATTGTGTAAGTAAGGCATCTCGTGCTCTTTGGCGAAGTTCGGCAACGATGTCTTCATCAAAGCCTTCTACCGACAACAACTCAGATTCTTCTACATAAGCAATTTCTTCAACGGAACTAAACCCTTCTTGTACCAATAAAACAGACATGTCTTCATCGATGTCCAATTTTTTCATAAAGTCTTCAACAAACTTCATAGCCTCTTCTTGACCTTTTTCACTGGCCTCTTCGGCAGTCATCACATTGATGTTCCAGCCAGTTAATTCTGAAGCAAGGCGTACATTTTGTCCACCACGGCCAATGGCTTGTGATAATTTATCTTCAGCAACAGCCACATCAATACTGTGACGTTCTTCATCAACTACGATTGATTCAATTTCAGCAGGTGCCATTGCATTGATGACAAATACTGCAGGATCTTCATCCCACAAGATAATGTCAATTCGCTCACCACCTAATTCGTTTGAAACAGACATAACACGAGATCCTCTCATGCCTACACACGCTCCAATTGGATCTAATTTTGGATCACTGGAAAATACCGCTATTTTAGCACGGAATCCGGGATCTCTGGCAGCTCCTTTTATTTCAATAAGGTTTTGGTCAATTTCAGGAACTTCCACTTTAAACAATTCAACTAAAAACTCAGGGGCGCCACGTGATAATGTTAAGAGTGGTCCTCTATTTTCTGTATTGACTTCTATCAACATTCCTCGAAGTCTATCACCACGACGTACATTTTCGCGTGGAATACCGTGGTTTCTTGGAATAATGGCTTCTACTTTATTGCCTAAATCAAGGAAAATATGCCCTCGATCAGTTCTTTTTACTACACCATTTAAGGTTTCACCTATTCTGTCTTCAAAACGCTCAACCACTTGCATGCGCTCGGCTTCACGTACTTTTTGTAAGATAACTTGCTTGGCTGTTTGTGCAGCAATTCGTCCAAACTCAATGGATTCCATTTCTTCTTCAATTATATCGCCAATTTCGAGTTCAGGATCCTCTTTTCGAGCTTCTTCTAAAGTGATTTGCTTGTCTTCAAATTCAAAATCTTCATCACTCACAACTTCCCAACGCCTAAAACTTCTGTAATCACCTGTTTGGGTGTCGATAATAACCTTAACATCCATATCCTTGCGGTATTTTTTTCGTGTTGCAGTCGCTAAAGCAATTTCAATTGCTTCATAAATCACTTCTTTACTAACATTTTTTTCGTTAGATAAAGCTTCTGCTACATATAGAATTTCTTTACTCATTATTTAACTCCATTGAGATCTGGATTTATCCGTGCTCTCATAATTTTATCAAACTCAATTGTTACTTCTTCATCTTCTGTTTTAATGGTAATTGATTCGCCTTCAACAGAAGATATTTGCCCTTTTATTTTTCTGCGCCCATCAACCATTTGATTGAGTTTTATTTTAACATAATTGCCTATAAACTCTTCAAATTGTGATGCACTAAATAAAATCCGATCCATTCCTGGAGAGGAGACTTCTAGGATATAAGCCATAGTAATGGGCTCTTCAACATCCAGTATACCAGAAACTTCATGACTTACCGTAGCACAATCATCAACACTAATCCCATTTTCATGGTCGATATAAACACGCAATAAAGCATCGGCTTTACGTACTTGGTATTCTATACCCCAAAAGACATAACCTAAGTCTTCTACAATTGGAGCTAATAATTCTGTTAATTTATCTTGTTTCATCTGTTTAAATTTCACCATCAAAAAAGGCCCCTAAAGGAGCCTTTTTAAAAGTAATAACGATTAAAATATTACTGTATTAAATTGGTAGCGGGGGCAGGATTTGAACCTACGACCTTCGGGTTATGAGCCCGACGAGCTGCCATACTGCTCCACCCCGCATCATTAAGGTTGAGGATTCTAACACTAAGTTTTTAAATTGCAACAATTAATTTCTGTAAGTGAGTGAAATTTATGTATTTTCTTATTTCTTTGCCATTGCAGCAACTTTGCCAATGGTTAATCCTTGAACAAGTATGCTAAAAATCACAACAGCATAGGTTGCCGTTAAAAGTGGGTCGCGCCATTCTCCATGAGGAATTGATAAGGCAAGTGCAACTGAAATACCTCCTCGCAAACCTCCCCAGGTTAATATTTTAACCGCATGGGGTGAATAAGAGTTTTTAAACTTAAGTAAAAACACAGGCAACCCTACACTTATAAAACGAGCAATTAATACAGTTGGTATAATGAGTAAAGAAGCTAATATGTAGCTTTGTGATATGTGAATAATTAGTAATTCAACACCGATTAATAAAAATAACAAGGCATTTAGTATTTCATCAATTAATTCCCAAAAGTCATCCAATCGTCGGCGAGTATTTTCACTCATAGCCAACCTTCTGCCTTTATTGCCAATCATCAAACCAGCAATAACAATGGCAATTGGACCTGATATATGTAAATGCTGTGCCAACGAATAACCACCAGTAACTAGGGCTAAGGTTATAAGGACTTCGACTTGGTAATTATCAACAGACTTAAGTAAAATATAAGCAATATAACCTATGATAAAGCCATAAATCGAACCACCAATGGCTTCTTTACCAAAAAGCATGGCAACATGGCTAAAAGAAGCCTCTTCTTGTCCTGTTGCAAGTTCTAGAACAACAATAAAAAATACTACGGCAACACCATCATTAAAGAGTGACTCTCCTGTTATTTTAACTTCTATAGACTTAGGAGCGCCGATTTTTTTGAGTATTCCCATGACAGCAATTGGGTCAGTTGGCGAGATGAGCACACCAAAAACTAGACAGTATAAATAGGATATTTCAATGCCTAAACCGTTAAATATATAGTAGGCGACCACAGAAACTATAGCGGCAGAAATGGCTACACCTATGGTGGCAAGTACAGCAATCGTATCAGCTAACTCGGCTAGACGATTAATGTTAACATGCAATGCACCAGCAAATAATAAAAAACTCAACATACCATTAAGGACGGCATCATTAAAATCTATTTGTGCAAATATATGTCTGATACTATCGGTTGAGAATAATCCCACTTTGTTAACCACAATTAAGGCAATAGACATCAACAAGCCAATAAGCATGATGCCAATACCATTGGGTAGTTTTATGGTTTTATAATTAATGAGTGAAAATAGTGCTGCTAAGGTAATTAATATAGCAACCATATCAAATAGTGACATACAAAATCCAAAAAGTAAGAAGTGGGTGCTAGGTTAACAAACTCTTTATTTATTTACAACTAAGAGCATCCATTAATCATTGCTCTAATCAAATCCCATTGTCTTTTGAATTATGTTTGAGAGAGTTTGTTGACTAAAGGGTTTGGCAACAACCTCTGTCATATTGTGCTTCTGTGCTTTAATTAAAACATCATCTGTTAAGTCAGCAGTAACCATAATTACAGGTATGTTTCGAGAGTTTTCCCATTGTTTGACGAGCTGAAAACCATCCATCCCAGGCAAATGATAATCCAAAAATAGCATGTCGTAATTATTTCTTTGTAACATTGTGAGTCCTTCCTCGGCATTATCTACCACATCCACCATATGACCCATTTTTTCAAGCATTTCAATGCTGACTTGCTGGTTTATGGCGCTGTCTTCAACCACTAATAATTTTAAAACCCTTTGATGTTTTATGACTTTCATTGGGTTGATGTGCGATTGGTCAACGTTAAACTCATCTAAACACAGTTCTTGCATTTTTTTAAAGGTTAATGGTGGAGGAGAAGTAATAAAGGGAATATTTAAAGCTTTCAAATGTTCGGGATAATTTTGTTCATCAAAACTAATCGCTATGATTTTGGTTTTTTGATTTTTTGCCACATCTAATAATTGGTTGAATTGACCATTAGCAATAAATTTTTGATCAATAAATACACATTTGGTTTTATTGTTAATCTGATCACTGTATGAAATAGATAATAATTGGCAATATTCAACAATACTTTGCCTTATAGGCGACTCTTCTAACAACAGACATATATTTGATTGACCTGTTTGCTTATCATTGTGTATTGGTGCTTTTTCATCAAGTTTTAGGGGGATGTTAACTGTAAAAGTTGTTCCTGTGTTTATTTTTGAGGTGACATCAATAGTACCATTCATTTTTTCTGTTAACTGTTTGCAGATTGCAAGACCCAAACCAGTTCCTCCAAACTTTCGAGTAATAGCAGAGTCGGCTTGAACAAATGGTTCAAATAAGCTTTGTACTAGCTTTTCATCAATACCAATACCTGTATCATGCACAGAGATAATCACATAATCAGAGTTTTCTTCGCAATTAATTTCTATAAAAATTTCACCTTCTTTTGTAAACTTAAAGGCATTGCTGAGTAAATTAAATAGAATTTGTTTTATTCGAATAACATCTCCTATACGATTACGCTGAATTTTATGGTTAAAAATACAGGAAAACATCAGTTGTTTTTGTCGAGTTTGGGAAATAAAGCTGCTAATAACTTCATCAACAAGCAGTAGTAAGTCAAAAGGTAAT
Source organism: Lysobacterales bacterium (assembly GCA_027083915.1). Taxonomy (GTDB): domain Bacteria; phylum Pseudomonadota; class Gammaproteobacteria; order Xanthomonadales; family Marinicellaceae; genus NORP309. The sequence continues at coordinate 10,170 of JALWML010000487.1, forward strand.
TCTTCTAATTCAAGTTTGCCAGCTTCAATCTTCGATAAGTCTAAAATGTCATTAATAATATCTAATAAATGTTTACCAGAGGCATGAATGGTGTCTGCATAAATTTTCTGTTCTTCATCAACTTGGGTGTCAAGCAATAATTCGCTCATGCCCAAAACGCCATTTAGTGGTGTTCGGACCTCATGACTCACACGGGCTAAAAAGTCACTTTTGGCTTTACTGGCAGCATCGGCTAAATCTTTTTGAGCTTGTTTCTTAGAAATTTCATGTTCATAAAGAATCTTGCGCTTATACAAATACAGTAGCCAGGACAAAACCAATAAAGCACTAATGACATATAAGCCATAAGCCCATAAAGTTTTCCATGGAGCTGCTCTAACGACAAATGGAAATTCTGCAATTTCGGACCATTTGCCAAAGTTACTTCTGCCTTTGACTTGGAAATTATAGCGCCCTCCTTTTAAGTTTAAAAAAGCAAACTTATTGTCATTACCAGCATTAATCCAGTCATTGGTTGCTCCTTTTAATCTGTATTGATATTCAAAGGTTGATGAGTCCGTGTATGATAGTAACGCCACATCAAAATTAATTGAGCCATAATTGTAATCTAGAGTTAGCTTGTTTTTTTCCTTTTCTGAAAAGGGGTTGTCTCCTAAAGAGACTTCATCAATTATAAGTTGAGGTATTAATGTGTCTTGCTTATTAAAATTTGGATTTTGAATTGCAATACCTGCTTCTGTAACAACAATAAGAGTATCATTATATGTGACAATCTTTCTTATTGAATTTGATGGCAGTCCATTTTCAGTCGTGAATACTTTATATTCACGTGTATGTATATTTAGTTCAACAAATCCACTATCAACTGTATTCATTAAAAAAGTATCACCTTGAATTTTTACGATTTGGGTAAATACAACAGTAGGTAAAATGTTTGAGAAATAATCGTCTTGTTCTATTAACATGCCACTATTCCATTTTAGAAGAAATAAGCCGCCATTTTTAATTATCCATATCTTATCCTTTTCTTGCTCAATAAAAATATCACTTATGTTTTGTTCTTTACGAATTGTATAAATGGTTTTGAGCGTATTGTGTTTTGTATTCAGACTTACAATTTTATTACTTGTTAAGAACCAAACACTTTGATCAAAACCATCTATTATTTTTGTCAGTTTATTGCCTGCGAATAAATCTTGACTAATAATATGTGCACTCAAGTTTGTATCATCAATATAGCCAATCTCTCCATCAAAAGTGCTAAAATATAATAAATTGTTTTTAGAATGCATTAATTGGGTTACGCTAATTAACTCCTGAGATTCGTTGGTCTTTATTTTATATGTTTCTTCTGTCGAAAGCTTTATCCTATGTAGACCTTTCACAGAAGCTACCCATAAATAACCATCACCATATCGAAGTCA
>JALWML010000488.1 GCA_027083915.1 Lysobacterales bacterium
TTAAAAACTGTACCACATCTTTTACCCCTTGTGAACGATCTTTATGGGCAACTAAGACGGCATCTTTTGTATCGACAATCATCAGGTTGTCAACACCAACAGCCGCAACAATTCTATCACCACTGCGAATATAACAGTCATTGGATTCTATGGCAATGGCTTTACCTTCAATGCGGTTACCACTTTCATCGGGATCTGCTAGTCCTGCCATGGAGTTCCATGAGCCAATATCATTCCAATCAAATTTTGAATCAACAACAGCGCGTTTTTGTGCGTGTTCCATTACCGCATAATCTATGGAGATATCTGGCATGGCTGCAAATGCTTGGGTTTCAAATTCAATAGCAGATTGCTGTATATTTTTTGTTGCAAAACAATCTTCTGCGGCTTTTAAAACCTCGGGAGATGTGGCTTGCATTTCATCGATTAAGGTTTTTGCACTCAAGGCAAACATGCCTGAGTTCCACGTATAATTTCCCGATTCAACGTATTGTTTTGCCGTTTGTAAGTTTGGTTTTTCTTTAAATTCGTCAATAATAGCGGCATCAAACCCATCAATACGTTGACCAGCTTTGATATAACCGTAACCAGTTTCAGGCGAGGTTGGGTGAATGCCAAATGTAGCGATATAACCATTTTCTGCTAATTTTGCGCCCTCTTTTACGGCTTTTTTGAAAGCTTCTTTATCTTTAATCAAATGATCTGATGGCATAACAAGCATGACAGCATCTTCGCCAAAACGTTGTTTTATCTCTAGTGCTGCCAAAGCAATAGCGGGAGCGGTGTTTCTTCCCATTGGTTCAAGCATGAAAATTTGTTTGTGCATTTCACTCATGGCTACTTTGCTATACATGTCACGACAGATGAAATAATAATCACGGGATGTCACGGTCATAACCGTGCCATCATCGGAAACATCCAAAGCACGCTCAAAAGTGAGCTCCGCCAAGGTGCTGCCATTGGCAAGTTTCATAAAAGGTTTTGGGTAGGCTCTACGTGAAACAGGCCACAAACGCGTACCTGCTCCTCCAGATAAGATGACTGGAATTAATTTCAATTTAATCTCCTAAGATTTTGCATGCAAAGTTGTAAAGAAGTTTGCCAGTTTGGCATTTTGATGCCAAGTGTTTCATTTAATTTGGTGCAGTTTAACACTGAATAACTTGGTCGTTTTGCCGGTGTTGGGTATTTGTCTGTGGTAATGCCATGCACTACAGGTTTATTGTCAATAAGTGACATATGCAGGGCGTTGGAAAATATTTTTCGAGCAAAATTACACCAAGTCGTCTTACCAGATGATGTCATGTGATATAAACCGTCTTGTGGATTCTGCATAGCAAGTGCTGTGGCAAGTGCAATGGAACTGGCAGAAGTTGGTGAACCATACTGATCATCAACAATATTTAATTCTTGGTGTTCTTTGGCAAGTTTTAACATGGTTTTCATAAAGTTTTTACCACGATAAGAGTAAACCCAAGCTGTTCTGAATATCATATGATGGCAACCAGAATCTAAGATGGCTAATTCACCTAAAAGTTTGGTGTTGGCATAAATACCTTGAGGGTCGCATTCATCCTTTTCAGTCCACGGCGTCTCTTTGTTACCCGAAAAGACATAGTCAGTTGAATAATGCACCAATAACCCATCATTAATGACGCAATATTTTGCAAAAATGGCAGGTGCATCTGCATTGATTCGTTGGGCTAAGCTGTGGTTGCCTTCAGCATCATCAACAGCGGTATAGGCTGCAGCATTAACGATAATATCTGGGTTAATAGCATTGAGTTTTTTTTCAATATCACTTGAATCAGCTATATTCAATGACAGGGTTGGCATACCATTGACTTCATAGCCTTTGCTGGTTGTTGGAATCACTTCTCCAATAAATTGCAGTGTTCTCCACAATTCATAACCGACTTGTCCACTGGCACCTGTTAATAAAATTTTCATGGTTTATACAAGGGTAGCTTAGAATTTGGAATATCTTCTAAGGTTAAAGCATTTTCATCCTTTTCAGATAAATTTGGTGTTTTAATTGGCCAATCAATACCGATAAATGGGTCGCACCAGATTAATGAAGTTTCATCTTTTGGCGAATAAAGATTAGTACACATATAAGAGAAGATGGCGGTATCGGATAAAACACAAAAGCCATGCGCAAATCCTTCAGGAATATAAAATTGTTTATGATTATCACCGGTTAAAATTTCGCCATGCCATTGCCCAAAAGTTGGTGAACCTTGTCGAATATCAACGGCAACATCAAATACTTCTCCAGTCAAAATTTGCACCAGTTTTCCTTGTGGGTTTGGATTTTGGAAATGCAAACCACGTAAAACACCTTTGGCAGATTTGGAAAGATTAGATTGAACAAAATTAACATCAAGTCCTGCTTCTTTGTAACGCTGTTGGTTCCATGTTTCCATAAAAAAACCGCGTTCATCACCAAAGACTTTGGGTTCAAAGACTAAAGCACCGTTAAGTTTTGTTTGCGTTACTTTCATGAATTTTCTTCAACTAAGCGCAATAAATACTGCCCATAACCATTTTTACTAATGGGTTGAGCTAAGCCTGTGACATCATCAGCAGTTATCCAATTGGCTTTATATGCAATCTCTTCAGGACAGGCTATTTTGATGCCCTGACGTTTTTCGATGGTGGCAATAAAGTTGCTGGCATCGGTTAAGGAATCGTGTGTTCCTGTATCAAGCCAGGCATATCCTCGTCCCATGAGCTCTACCATCAATTCA
>JALWML010000489.1 GCA_027083915.1 Lysobacterales bacterium
TTTTTACTCACTGCATCAAGTGTTTTCTGATGTTTTGTCCAGAATTTTACACCTTCATCTATACGTTTTTGTTTCAAAAATATGTTACGGTATTCATGCCATTGTTTCTTTTTTTCAGCTGGTCGATTCATGGCATCGATAATGTTTTGTTTTTTTTCAGCCTGCTTTAAGATATGGCGAATTGATTTTTTATCCAGGTTGTTGTTTTTGGTAACTCTATTAACAAAGTCCTCTAAATTTGGTGTGGTATTCTTTGCTTGTGCAATAAAAGTTATAAAAAGTAATGGTAATATTTTTTTCATGATTTCAATAATTTCCTATGGTTATATACAGACATTATCATGCCAAATCCTGCCATGAGGGTAATGATAGATGTCCCTCCATAGCTCACTAATGGTAATGGTACACCAACAACTGGCAGCAAACCACTAATCATTCCGGCATTAATGAAGAGATAGACAAAAAAAGTTAGCGTTAGTGCCCCTGCAATTAAACGATTAAAGGTATCTTTGGCTTGGGAGGCAATATAAAGTCCGCGAAATATAATGGCAAGATACAACAGTAAAAGAATGGTCACGCCCAATAAGCCAAATTCTTCAGATAATACTGACAAGATAAAATCAGTAGAATGTTCAGGCAAAAAATCCAATTGGGTTTGGCTGCCATTTTGCCAACCCTTACCGATTAAACCACCTGAGCCAATGGCAATTTTTGATTGAATAATATTCCAGCCTGAGCCCAAAGAGTCTTCATTGGGATGAAGAAAGGTTAACACCCGTTGTTTTTGGTATTCCTTCATAAAGAACATCCACAAAACAGGTGCAGCAGATGTAACTGCAATTAAGCCAGCTATAATGTATTTCCACGATAAACCCGCAAGAAAGAGGACAAATAATCCACTAACGCCTACCAATATTGCTGTGCCAAGATCGGGTTGTTTGAAAATTAAAAATACTGGAATAAGAAGAATCAATAAACTAGATCCAACTGATTTTAAGTCAGGGGGTAAAACACGGTAACGGTAGAACCATGCAATCATCAGTGGAATAACCAGTTTTGCTAATTCTGAGGGTTGAAAACGAATACCAATCTTTATCCAACGAGTGGCACCTTTTGATTGATAACCAAAGAAAAAAACAGCCAATAACAATAAAATAGTCATGACATAAAGCCAGGGAGTAATACCTGCTATTTTTTCTGGTTTTACCTGTGCAAGTAATAACATAACGACGAAACCAAGAGCTAAGCGAAAAAGTTGTTTTTTCACTAACACCCAACCTCCGGCTGAGAATAGAACCACGAGACCAAAAGTCATTAACATTAAGATAAAAGCAGTAAGCCACCAGTCAATATAGTGGCGTTTATTATGATGGTTTTTACCTCCATAAATCATTTGTTTACAATCTCATTAAGGTATTTGTCAATAATTTTACCAGCAATTGGTGCGGCTGTTTTTGAGCCACTGGCACCATGTTCAGCTACAACTACTACGGCGATTTGTGGGTTGTCTGCTGGTGCAAAAGCAATAAATAAAGCATGGTTGCGTAGATGCAATGGTATTTCCAAATTTTTATTATAGACATCTTCTTCCTTTTTACCATAAACTTGAGAGGTGCCACTTTTACCTGCAATTAAGTAATTGTCATTTTTAATTGAGCGAGCCGTCCCTTTTTTATCATGAACAACCCCAATCATTCCTTGGTGAACAACATTCCAATATTCATCAGCTATTTCAAATGGAATTTTTTCTTTTTTTAAATTATTTGATTTTACTAAATGAGGTGTTGTATAACTGCCTTTGTTGGCAAGGATAGTTAAGGATGTGGCTAATTGAATTGGCGTGGTGACTAAAAAACCCTGTCCGATACCAGTAATAACGGTTTCACCGGGGAACCACATTTTCCCCTTCTTGGCTTTTTTCCATTCTCGCGACGGCAATAACCCTTTTTTTTCAGCGAGCAAATCAACTTGAGATAACTCTCCAAATTTAAATGGTTTGAGAAATTCATGTATGCGATCAATACCTAAAGCAACAGCTAATTGGTAATAAAAAGTGTTTACTGATTGAACCAGAGATTGCTTGATATTGATTAAACCATGCCCGCCACGTTTCCAATCGTGGTATTTTCGTGCTTGATTATCCAATTGAAAGAAGCCTTTAGAAAACATGCTATAGTTTAAATCGATAACTTTATAATAAAGTCCAGCTAATGCCATATAAGGCTTAATGGTTGATCCTGGTTCATAACCACCACGCAAAGAGCGATTAAATAAGGGTTTCTGATTTGAGCTAATAAGCTGGTTGTATTTTTTGTGTGAAATACCATTAACAAAATCATTGGGGTCAAAACCAGGTTTAGAAACCATAGCTAAAATTTCACCATTTTTTGGGTTGATTGCAATGGCAGAACCCGTTAATTCACCCAAGGCTTCATAGGCTGTTTTTTGCAGGTCAATATCAATGGTTAGGGTTAAATCTTGACCACTGATGGGAGGTATTTGCTCTATGGTTTTGAGTACTCTTCCTTGGGCATTAGTTTCGACGGTTAGGGAGCCAGGAAAACCATGTAATTGATTCTCATGAAATCGTTCTAATCCTAATTTACCAGTATATTCAGAGCCTTTGTAGCTTTTTTTATCTAAGCGCTTTAAATCTTTGTCATTGATGCGACCAACATACCCGACCACATGTGCTAATATGTCAGTGTATTTATAATGTCTTATTAAGTATGGAGTTGCTTTAAAGC
>JALWML010000490.1 GCA_027083915.1 Lysobacterales bacterium
CAGGTATATCTTTTGTAATGAGTTCTTTTTTAAATAAACTGGCTTTATTTGGGAATAAAGATACTAATTTTTTTCTAAGGTCTTTTTGAATGTCTTCCCATACTTTTGTTATTATTTTATCTTTAGAGTTGCTTTTATATTTTTTATAAGCATCAAAGGCTTGATTGAAATCATCAAAAGAAATAATCATTTCACCTGTTTCAGCATTAACATTTGAACTTAAAGAACTTTCAATATAATCACGATGATAATCATCAATAATCTTTTTTATTTCTAAGTAGTCACTGGCCCTTTGTTGGTCAATTTGTACAAAATCTTTTAATTGTTGGGACTTGAAGTCTTCAATATAGTCAGCTGTTTCACCAACTGGTTTCAATTCAAACCTTAACGTTTTTGATAATGAATATTGATTTGTAAAATTATTTAGCATTTTATTTCTCCATTTGTTTTATTTGGTTTAAGCTTATAATAAGCAACAGCGGTATTTTTGGTGGCTGTTTTCTTGAGTAACTTTTTAACTGCTTTCAAGCCTTCTTCAGTTATTGGTGTTTGCCAAGTTCTACTACCAATTCGATTGGCAAAAGCATCCAAAACATGCCTAGTTTTGTTTAGACCTAATCCGGATATAGAAACGTGAATTAGGGTGCAAGCTATTTGTGTGCATAGTGATTCAAAAAAATAGCGAGTTACCTTATTGGTAATGTGTTGTTTTTTAGAATTGCTAGGTGCATGAAGAGATTGTGCTATAGTTTCGTATTCTATATCTGAATTAGGTCTCTTTGATTTCTTTTCGCATTGGCTGATGAAGGTTACTATCATTTTTCTTCTAACTTATTTAGTATTTCTTTTGCTTCTATTTCCATCTTGGAAAAGGCAAACCACTTTTTACCTAAATCTTTTATTGATGCACCAAAATGGTAAACAGTTGTGTCATCTATAATCAAAAATCTATCGTGTGCTTTGGTGAATCTTTTTACTATTATTGGGCTGTATTGTTGGTTGTGTTTCTTTAAATCTTGTTTAAAAGCTCTGTTTAGATTTTTGCTGTAGATGGTTACTTGTACTTTATTATTTCTTTTAGTTAGTAACTCTAAGACACTCTCATCAATGTAGTTATCAATCAGTGTGATCGAATGTTTGGCAGTTTTTATTAGATCAATGACAAATAAATAAGCATCAAATATCTGCCCATCGTAAAATATACCTTGCTTAGCCTTTAAATCTCCAGCTTCAAGTGCTTGTAGCACTTTATCAAGTTTTGTATCCGTGTTTAGTTGATTGATTTCTAAATGTTGCAGTCTTTGAAAAATTGCGGCATTATTTGTTATGAATTTTCGCATTTTAACAAAGGCATCCATAATCTGAATACTCACCTTGATGGCTGTTGGGCTTCGCAATACGGCTGATAACATGGAGATGCCTTGTTCGGTAAATACATAAGGTAAGTTAGGTGAATGTTTAAGCGATTTTAAGTGGTCGCAATTTGCGACCAGTTCATCTTTTTCTTGTTGGTTAAGTTGGAACCTGAATTTTTGCGGAAACCTGTCGATATTACGTTTGACCTGTTCATTTAGTCGTTTGTTTTGTACTTCATATAAATCTGCCAAGTCACGGTCTAACATGACTTGTTGGTTTCTAATGGTTAATATCTTTAATTGTATGTTTTGTGAAATCGTTACTCCCGTTGCTTTTACTGCTATTTTTGTATTTTTCTTACTCATTGCTTTTCTCCTTTTTTACAAACATCCTTTATTGTATCAAACATAAAGTCCATTGCTTTGTGGGTAGTAAAGTTCTCTAGGCATTGTTGCCTAAATTCTTTTTCGTTTGCTCCTTCTTTGGCACAGATAAATGCCCATGGTAGGATTAAGGTGTCTTTTATAAGGTCTGCAATGTCAAAAACTAAGGCTCCACGGCGTGTTTTGCCATGCATGACCGCAAATCCATGAGGTATGCCTAATACCCAAAGTGTGGTGGCGGCTAATCCATAAGCCAAATAATTGCCGTGATTGAGAAATGCATTTGCGTCATCTAGACTGTCGTGTTTTCTTTTGAAGCCTTTGTGTTTAGTTTGGGTTGTTGCGTATTTATAAAGAAACTTGGTGAGCTGTGCCTCAGCTAACAGTAAATTGGTGCTGTCATTGCATTGGTCAATTTTGTCGGTAAATTTATCGAGGGCTTGATTGAGTGCTTGGTGCTTTATATCAAAGCCTTCCATTTTTAGGTCTAGGTCTTTTTTCCATGTACTTTGTAAATATTCAATCCTTTTCTTTTGAAATTCTTTAGCTACTTTAAGACGTTTGGCTTTATCAAACCAAAACTGCATCCATGCTTGGATATATTCGGTTGGTCGGTATTCGCTTTGTGGTGTCATCCATTCGATTTCGTTGGCTGCTAGCAATGGCGTTCCACCACCGCCTGAAAATCCAAACAACACACCAGCAGAACACAACATTCTCACCGCCGCTTGAGTGATTGATGTGCCTGTACCTAGTAAGATTACGGTAGTATTGGCTATCGGGATATTCCAGTATTGTTTGTTTTTCTTTTCTTCAGTGAGATAAACCACACGTCCGCTTTTTTGCATAAGCCGGCATTTTTCGAGGTAAAATATATTGGCTCTTTTGCTATGGAGTATATGTTTGAGGTTAGTTATTGCTTCCATGGGTCTTTTGTTTTATGGGTTGTGGGTTATTTTAGTCCTTACCATTCTCAAAACTTGAGAATGGCGAAAAAAA
>JALWML010000491.1 GCA_027083915.1 Lysobacterales bacterium
TTACGAAATTAGCTAATAGCCAGCTATTAGACTGCATTTCGTGCCTCAATTGGCAAATTTTCCACTCTTTTTTCCATCGCCACATAGTTATGCAAAGGTCTCTAAAAATATAATCACTTGGTAATACCTTATTAAATAGCAGTCATTTCTATTGAAATTTTATATTTTGGATGCTGTCAGGAGTATTGTATTGCCTATTTTTTTAACCAAGAGAGAGAACTTTATGAGAAAGTTGAAAAACATAGTACTGCCAGCTGTTGGCTTGTTAGCACTAACGAGTATGACGGCAAATGCCCAATCATCACTTAATGCTAATAATGCAAGAAATGGTGTGCAAGCAAATCCCCTAAACCCAGGGATTATTGTTAAGTATAAAAATAGTAATTCAAGAGCTAGTGTTGATTCTGTTACTCACGCTAGTCAGTTGAGTACTGCGGTAGGTGTTAATTTAGAATTTAAACGAGCCATGTCTGGTGGTGCCGATGTATTAACGGTTAAACCAAGTTCAAATAGTTTTGCTAGACAGTCAAATGTTGATTTAAATGCAATTGTTGACCAGTTAAATAAAAGGGCAGATATTGAATATGCGGAAATTGATGCATGGATAGTGCCCTATGCAACACCTAATGATACGGCTTATAATACACAATGGCATTATTATGAAGCAGCTGGTGGAATGAATTTACCTGCTGCGTGGGATACAACAACTGGTTCACCAAGTGTAACTGTTGCTGTTTTAGATACTGGTTATCGTCCACATGCTGATTTAGCAGGAAATGTTGTGGGGCAATACGATATGATTTCATCCACTTCTGTTTCGGTTGATGGTGATGGCCGTGATTCCAATGCACAAGATCCAGGTGATTATGCAGCTGCTGGAGATTGTGGTACAGGCTCTTCAGCAAGTAATAGTTCTTGGCATGGAACGCATGTAGCTGGTACGATTGCAGCAGTTTCTAATAATAACAGTGATGTAGCTGGTGTGGCTTGGAATATTGGTTTAGTTCCTGTACGTGTTTTGGGTAAATGTGGTGGTTCTCTTTCTGATATCGCTGATGGTATCCGTTGGGCTGCAGGCTTAAGTGTTTCAGGAGTGCCAGCTAATCCAAATCCAGCAGATGTTATTAATATGTCTTTGGGTTCTGGTTCTCCAGCGACTTGTTCTTCAACTTACCAGAATGCTATTGATGCTGCGGTAAATGCAGGCACAACAATTGTTGTTGCTGCAGGTAATGATAACAGCTCTGCTGGCTATCCACCTGCCAACTGTAATAATGTCGTTTCGGTTGCTGCTGTAAACAGAAATGGTGGTCGTGCTTATTACTCAAACTATGGTTCTGCTGTGGATGTTGCAGCTCCTGGTGGCGATGGTTGTAACCCAATTGGTGAAGGTATGCCAACTTCTTTAGCTGATTGTGAAGGTGGTGTATGGAGTACTGCCAATATGATTCAATCAACTTATAATGCAGGTACTACCACGCCAGGGGCAGATAGTATTGGTGCACTACAAGGAACATCAATGGCAACACCCCATGTGGCTGGACTAGCTGCTCTAATGTATTCAGTGAAGCCAACGGCAACACCTGCTGAAATTGAAAGCACAATGAAATCTACTGCTCGCGCATTCCCTACTGTTAGTTCTCATCAATGTACAACAGCAAATTGTGGTGCAGGTATTGTGGATTCAAGCGCAGCTGTTCTTGCAATGAATGGAACACCTCCTCCAACTGGTAGTAATGTATTAACTAATGGTGTGGCAAAAACTGGTCTATCAGGTGCTACAGGTACAGGAACTAATTATACAATGGATGTGCCATCAGGTGCGACTAACCTAAAATTTGCCATGAGTGGTGGAACAGGCGATGCAGATTTATATGTGAAATTTGGATCTGCGCCAACAACTTCATCTTATGATTGCCGTTCGTGGGCTTCTGGAAATACTGAAACATGTAATATTGCCAATGCACAAGCAGGAACGTATCATGTTTTAATTCAAGCATACGCAGCATACAGTGGTGCAAGCTTAACTGGTAGTTTTACAACTGCAGCAGCAAATGTTGCTCCTACAGCATCATTTACAAGTAGTTGTACAGATTTAACTTGTAGCTTTAATGGTTCAGCAAGCTCTGATAGTGATGGCACCATTGCTAGTTATTCATGGTCATTTGGAGCAACTGGTGTAACAGCAAGCAATACATTTGCTAGTGCTGGTACGTATTCTGTTACGTTAACGGTAACAGATAATGATGGTGCCACAGATACATCAACGCAAAATGTAACAGTTACAGCAGCTCCAGTTAATGTGGCTCCAACGGCTTCATTTACAAGTAGTTGTACAGATTTAACTTGTAGCTTTAATGGTTCTGCGAGTTCAGATAGTGATGGCACAATTGCTAGTTATTCATGGTCATTTGGTGGTACAGGTGCAACAGCAAGCAATACATTTGCAAGTGCTGGTACATATTCTGTAACATTAACTGTCACTGATAATGATGGTGCAACAGGAACATCAACTCAAAATGTTACTGTTACGGCTCCTCCAACTGGTAATGTGTTATCTAATGGAGTTGCAAAAACAGGATTATCTGGAGCAGCAGGAACAGAAGCGACCTACACTATGGTGGTACCAGCAGGTGCAACGGGCTTAAGTTTCGTAATGAGTGGTGGAACAGGTGATGCTGATTTATATGTAAGATTTGGTGCGGCTCCAACAACTACAAATTATGATTGTCGTCCATATCTTAGTGGAAATAATGAAACATGTAATATCACAACAGCTCAAGCGGGTACTTATTATGTGATGATACGTGCTTACTCAACTTATAGTGGTGTAAGCTTAGTAGGTAGCTATACAACAAGCGGTGGTGGAACACAACAATCATTGTTTTCAAATACTACAAATGTAAATATTCCTGATAATAACCCTACTGGAGCGACTTCTAGTATTAGTGTAAACCGCACAGGTGTATCAAACAGTGTTAAAATTACTTACAACATAGTTCATACTTATATTGGTGATTTAAAAGTGCAATTGATTGATCCAACAGGAGCTGTATCAACACTTAGAAGTAATACAGGTGGAAGCGCTAATGATATTAATGAATCTGTAACTGTGAACAAAGGTAGTACAAGTGCTACAGGTACATGGAAATTAAAGGTTATTGATAGTGCTGGAGCTGATACAGGTTATATCAACTCATGGAGTATAGAGTTTTTATAACAAAGTTAAGAAAACATAAGCATGAAAAAACCCCGATTAAATCGGGGTTTTTTTTATACTAATTTCGTTCAAATAAAGAACTAAAATAGTGCTGCCTAATTATTTTAAACTTGCATAATAAGCTGCTAAGTTTGCCATATCTTCATCAGATAAAGGAGCCGCCATTGGAGCCATTGTTGGATCCTTTCTAGTGCCATCCTTAAAAGCTTTTAATTGCTTTACAAGATAAGCTGCTTTTTGACCAGCAAGATTTGGCCACATGCCAGTAGCAGAAATACCTGCTGCACCATGACAACCAGCACAAACACCAGCCTTTGCTTTACCAGCAGCAGCATCACCAGCAGCCATTGCATTTGAAGATACTAATCCTGCAGTTAGAAATGCAGCAGTTAATAATATTTTTTTCATGTAAAATACCTATGTTATATTAGAAGACCCAAATGTAACACTTATAGAGCATAAAAAAAAGCCTGAAATGTAAATTAGTGTGGCTTTCTAATGTGATTATGAGAAATATCAAGATTTAAAAATGAAAATTAAGCCCTACAAACACACCTGTGGCATTTAAATCTAAATCAGTACCAATAAATCTGTCCAGAGTAATGTTTTGTTGACGAATACCGGCTTCAATACTAAACCCCAATGAAAGCTTATACTGGAGAGCTAACTCAATATCACTAATATTAGCATGAGAAGAACTGCCAATATTAATTGTTAAGCTTGTGCTTAAATCTGTAATTGGCATTTCAAATAATGCTCGACCATATAAGGCAGGTACTATTTTAGAATAATTAATGTCCGCATCTAAGCCAGTATTAAAATCAATATTCCCTCCAAAATATAAAGCACTGATACCTAAATCAAGGTTGACCCAATTATCCAATAACTCATAATATAAGGTAAGGTCGGTGTGACTTAAATCTAATGACGTTTCTGGAAAACATCGATTTGGGAAATCCAGCGTGCAAACCAAATCTAAATTAACAAAGCTATCTAATTGGAAATTGGTATGACGTAGTTTGATATTTGGAAGAAGTGGTACACCATGTTCAACAGCAACAAAAATGGAATTACTGTTTTGTGTATTTTTATCAATAGAACTAAAGGCTTGATTATAATTTGCATTGTTTGCTTGCAAATCGCCCGAAGTATTATAAAAGCCGGCTTGTACGCCTGCATAAACCCCAAACAAAGTGTCAGAAAAGCCCATGTTTGCACTTAATAAGAGTGCTACAGTTAAGATTTTTTTCATCATTAATACTCCGTTTTTTCTGTGTTGTGCTTCCACAATTCAAAAGCCTCGATTGCTTCATCACCTAAAAATTGTTGCATCTTTAAGTTGCGTTTGGTTAGTGGTAAATCAAGTTCATCATAAATGAATTGGTCATCAAAGTCAATTTTGGCAGCGTCGGCCTTAGTGTTGCCATAATAAACGGCTTTGGGTCTTGCCCAATAAATAGCACCTAAACACATAGGGCAGGGTTCACAAGAAGTGTAAATTTCACAATCATCCAACTGAAAAGATTTTAGTTCTTTACAGGCATTTCTAATAGCTGTGACTTCAGCATGTGCTGTTGGGTCATTATGGCTCGTGACGCAGTTAGCACCAGTAGCTATTATTTTACCATCTTTTACAACCACTGCGCCAAATGGGCCGCCAAGGTTATTTTTGACATTATCGATTGAAAGCGCAATGGCTTTGCGCATAAATTCTTTTTTCATACTTTTTTTTTACTATTGTGATTTTGGTTTTATAAAAATTGAGTGGATAACTCGTCTAACAAGGCTTTGTCATTTTCAGTCAGAAAAGGTGCAACCATGCGTATTACATGAAAAATTCCATGCGATAACTTTTTCTCTTCGTCAAAATCATCGTCATAGATGGCAATGGAATAATTTAACCAAAATGTAGCAGTTAATGCTATTTGGTCAGCAAGAGAAGCAATGGTTTGTCTATCGGCATTGAGTAAGCCATCATTAGCCAAGTGCGACATTATAGTTAAAGCGGTTTGAGATTTCAAAGCTAAAATGTGTCTAAAGTGTCTTTTTAAAAAATCTATGCGATTCATTAATTGAATCAGATTTCTGTAAAGGAAACGGTATTCAGAGATAACATCAAAGACAGCATGAAGATAATTCCACATATCTTGCATTGAGGCATAGTTGACGTCTTTTTGTTCGAGAACTGAACGAATTTTCTTTTCATAGTTAAGGAAAATCTGCCAAATAATATCGTCCTTCGAACGAAAATGATAATATAAATTACCAGGTGAAATGTCCATTTCGTCAGCAATATGATTGGTGGTCACATTGGGTTCACCTTCTTGGTTAAAGAGCATCAAAGCTGTTTGGATAATTCTATCCTTGGTTTTCATTATTTCTAACTTAGCCTAGTAAGTCATTAACTTTATCAATATACTTCTGCATCGCTTCTTCATTGCTCATGCCTTTAAGTTTTTCACGTGCGTCAAATTTTGCTGCGCCAACGAAATCAAAAAAACCAGGTCTTTCACCAGTGACATCGCCTTGGGAGCCTTGTTTGTATAACGAATACAGTTCCAACATTGTTTCGTCGTCGGGTTTTTTACTTAAGGTTTTAATATTCTCTTGTGCCTGTGCAAATAATTCAGATAAATCACTCATAAATGTTTTCCAAAATTGTTATTTTTAAATTGTGTCATTTATTATACAATACAAGTTAATAACATCAACATAAAAATAAAGGGTATTGAATATGGCATATTTTGTAACAGGTGCAACAGGTTTTATCGGATCAAATCTACTTCCAAAATTATTTAAACGTAAAGGTAAGATTTATGTTTTGGTACGTTCTGGCTCAAAGAAAAAACTTAACGCCTTACTTGAAAAGCTCAACACACCAAAAAATAGAGTTGTTGCCATCACGGGTGATTTAACCAAAAATAACTTAGGTGTTAGTAAAAAGAACCGCGATGAACTCAAAGGCAAGATTAATCACATGTTTCACTTAGCGGCCATTTATGACATGAAAGCCTCATTCGAAGAACAAGAAGCGGCTAATGTAGGTGGTTCTCGCAATGCCATAGGTTTTGCCGATGCGGTCAATGTCAAATGTTTTCACCATACATCATCAATAGCAGCAGCAGGTTTATACAATGGTGTGTTTCGTGAGGATATGTTCGATGAAGCCGAAGGATTAGACAATCCTTATTTTAAAACCAAACATGAATCAGAAGGGGTCGTGCGCAGAGAATGCAAGGTACCTTTCCAAATATACCGTCCTGCCATGGTTTTAGGTCACTCAAAAACTGGTGAAATTGATAAAATTGATGGACCGTATTATTTTTTCAAATTGATTCAAAAAATGCGTAAGATGCTCCCTTCATGGATGCCCACATTGGGTTTAGAAGGTGGTCGCTTGAATATGGTTCCTGTTGATTATGTGGTCGATGCCATGGATCATATTGCACACACTAAAGGACAACACGGCAAATGCTTCCACTTAACTGACCCCAATCCACGCAAAATTGGTGAGGTGCTCAATATATTTGCAAAAGCAGGACATGCTCCGCAAATGACCATGCGAATAGATGCCCGAATATTTAATTTTATTCCCAATACCTTAAAACAAGGTTTGATGATGTTATCACCTGTGCGACGCATACGTTCGCAAGTGATGAACGAATTGGGCATTCCTCCAGGTGTCTTAAGTTTTATCAACTACCCAACGCGATTCGATAACCGTGAAACAGCCAAACTGCTCAAAGGAACAGACATAAAAGTGCCTGACTTAAAAAAATACGCATGGCGTTTGTGGGATTATTGGGAGCGTCACTTAGATCCTGATTTATTTATTGATCACAGCCTAAGAGGACGTGTTGGCGGTAAAAAAGTTTTAGTCACAGGCGCATCATCAGGTATCGGGCAAGCCACCGCTATTATGTTGGGTCGAGCAGGTGCTCATGTTATTCTTGTCGCTCGTGGTATGGAAAAATTAATTGAAACGCAAAAAGTGATGAAAAAAGAAGGTTCAAAAACTTCACTATATACCTGTGATTTATCGGACATGAAATCAGCTGATAAACTGATTAAAGACGTGACAAAAGATTTGGGAGCTATTGACATCTTAGTCAACAATGCAGGACGTTCCATTCGTCGCTCTATTGCTCTAAGCTATGACAGATTTCATGATTACGAACGCACCATGCAACT
Organism: Lysobacterales bacterium; assembly: GCA_027083915.1. Taxonomy (GTDB): domain Bacteria; phylum Pseudomonadota; class Gammaproteobacteria; order Xanthomonadales; family Marinicellaceae; genus NORP309. The sequence goes on from JALWML010000491.1 coordinate 7,412, forward strand.
TAATTATTTTGGCTGCTTACGACTAATTCTAGGTTTTCTCCCCGGAATGGTAGAAAAAAGATACGGACAAGTGGTCAATATATCATCCATTGGAGTCTTGACAAATGCACCACGTTTTTCAGCCTATGTTGCTTCAAAAGCCGCACTGGATGCTTTTTCACGGTGTGCAGCGGCAGAATTTAATGACACCAACATAGCCTTTACCACAATCAATATGCCGTTAGTACGCACACCAATGATAGCACCAACCAAAATGTACGATAACGTGCCAACCATTTCGCCTGAGCAAGCAGCCGACATGGTAAAAGATGCAATTATCAGAAGACCACAACGCATAGCAACACGCCTAGGCATATTCGCTCAAGTAACCCATGCATTAGCACCAAAATCAATGGAAGTCATCATGAACTCAGCATTCAATATGTTCCCAGATTCAGCAGCGGCAAAGGGTAAGACCTCAGGAGGGCATCGTTCGTCTCCCGAGCAAGTGGCATTTGCTTCCCTTATGCGAGGCGTCCACTGGTAAAAAATTATGCTGATAAAGATTATCTTTTCCTCCCTAAGGGGCGTAAATCCGTACTCGAATAATCATGTATGTCCTATACACTCATATTCTCCGTGCGAATTTCCACCCCTTAGGAATAAAAATCTAAACTTTCTAAGCAAAATTTAAGAGTCTTAAAATGGAGAACTGTTTTTATGTAATGTTTGTGTACTTGAATGGTCACATATGTCCTATATGCTCACATTCTCCGTGCACAAACTCCACCAATAGGAAGCAAAATCTAAACATTCTAACCCAAAATTAAAACGTTTATCTATGTATGAATTTAAAATTGTTAGGGAATTAACTCGCTCAAACTTTGATGAGTGTCCAGTTTGGTCTGAATATTATGACTATGATGAATTAGAAGATATTAGAACATGGGGAGTTAGTGAAAGTAAAATAAATGAACTACTTTCAATATCAGAAGAGGGAAATGAACATCCATATTATTCTGTGTCCAATTTAGATATTTTGCCTGATAGGATGAGGTTGTTTATAAAGGTAGTATTTACTACTCCTAGTGGTCAGGAGTTAGATGGTTTTATAATTAATCCATCTCCATTTATTATAGGAATATTCTGTGGTCATGAAGAAATGTATTTCAATCCGAGTTTAGAAGATATTTGGAAGCAGTCTGAGATAAATGTTAAAAAGTTTTATACAATTGAAAAAGAATATATTTTCCCTTTAAAATACTCAACTAACTATTTAGATTCTCAAAAAAACAAAATCGAAGGTATTATAAAGAAACCTTAGCAAATAAGTCGTAGGGTGGGCTTGCCCACCATTTTAAAACGTGATGTTTGTTAAGATGATTTAAACACTTGCGCTCAAATAAATGGTCGGTTTGATTCCACCAAACAAGCAGTGTTTCAATCAACTCGGAAATCAATCAATTCTAAATTCATTTAAGAAACCTAATTATGATCAATCTGTGTGTCATTCGGAAAGGGCTTACCTTTATTGGATTCAACGGCATCTTTTAGGCTGAGTAAAAATACAGCCCATTTAGTAGAACAATGAGCCATGAATTCGCCTGACTCTTGCCAGTTGGAATGGCTAAAGTTGACAAAAGTTTGCTTCTCACTCTCATCTAATTCAAAACACACTTCTGTACCATTCCATGCATCAGGCATAGAGTCTTCTTGTTTCCATCTAACGAGTTTATTTGTAACAACATGCTAAGTTCAATCCTTTAAAGCGTAAAAAATGTATTTTTGTTTCAACTATTTTTAAAATACTTCAAAATATTGCAATGAAGAGTAAATATTTGCTGACCTCAAGTAATAGTTGGAGTAATTCCGCGTTAGGTTTAAAAAAATGGTAGAATATATAAAAAAACCTAACAATTACAATGGGAAGCACAAACCAAACAAATAAATTAGACCAAAAAACCTATAAAGAGCTTAAAGTTATTGCCAATAAATTAATGCGGCATGAACGAGCCAATCATACCCTGTCGCCAACAGATTTGGTACACGAAGCTTTTTTAAAATTCTCTAAAACCAATATAAACTCTTATAAGGAAAAGCATTATATTTTTGTCTTCGCTAGGCAAATGCGACGCTTGTTGGTTGATTATGGTCGATACAAGTCGGCAGTCAAAAACGGAGCACAGTTAAATAAAATCTTGTACACAGATGCTTTAGGTATAAATCATGGTGAAAAAATTGATTTTGAATTGATAAGTCAAGCTATTGATAGTTTAGATAATGTCAGCCATCGTTGTGCCCAAATAATTGAATTGTATTATTTTACTGGTATTTCCCGTGAAGAAACGGCAGAAACTTTTGACATTTCACTCTCAACATTGGCAAGAGAAATACATTTTTCCAAGGCCTTTATCGGCAATTATTTGGAAGAAAATAGCTAATGAAAGAAGAGAATCAAGATTTAAAAACTTTGTTTGATTTGTGCTATCAAAAAACAACAGTACAACAACAAGAAATAATAAACAACAGTCAATTTAGCCAAAGCATAAAGGATAAAGTCCGCAAATTATTAGCCATTGATGTTGACAATGTAGAGCTCACATCTAATATCATAGAAAATGTTCAACTAAGCTTAGATGCCAATCCAATTGCCACAGGCATGAAAATCGAATCCTATGTCTTACAAAGGCCATTGGGTAAAGGAGGACAAGGTGAAGTATGGTTAGCCCAACGCGACACAGGTGATTTTAACCATCAAGTAGCCATAAAATTTTTGAAACCATTGCACAATCAAAAAGAGCTGGATAGGTTTAATAACGAACGCGAACTTTTAGCCCAACTAAAACACAACAATATTGCTCAATTATTAGGCGGTGGTCAATTAGCCGACAAAAGACCTTATATGATTTTAGAACTGGTCGAAGGCATGACTTTGATGGAATATTGCCAACAAAACAACTATTCCTTAACGCAATATTTGCAGTGTTTTTTGCAGATATGTGATGCCATTAGCTACGCCCATTCACATTTGGTCATCCACCGTGACATCAAACCCTCAAATATATTTATCAATGATGGTGGCGTAGTAAAGTTATTAGATTTTGGCATAGCAAAAATCATCGACACACAAGATATTGATACCCAAACTGTACCAATAATGACGCTCGCTTACTCCAGTCCTGAACAAGTCAGTGGTGCCAGCTTATCCACTGCAACAGACATTTATACCTTGGGATTAGTCTTATACGAAATGCTCACAGGTCAACGTGCTCAAGCGGTCAATAGTGAAGTGCCAACTGAGCTTATTCATGAAATTACTGAAAAAATACCAACCCATCCAAGCCAAGTTGAAAACCTCATCAAGCTCGACAGGGATTATAGTGGCAAACAGCTGAAAGGAGATTTGGACAATCTCATCCTTATGGCGGTACGAAAAGAACCACAACGCCGTTACGCCACAGTTGCTGGCATGGCAAATGATGTCAAAAATTACCTTCAAGGCAAACCCTTAATAGCAACCGGCGATAGTGTTTGGTATAAAACTAAAAAAATGATTACACGCAATCCATCGCTTTCAGTTATGTCTTTATTGACAATAGGTTTTTTAATTGCTTTACCCATTATTTTATACAACAGTAAAGCGCAAATAAAAGAGCAACGAGATTTAGAAATTATTGCCAAAAAAGATGCCCAGCAGCAAACTCAAATAGCCAAGGATAAGACTTTGCTTGCCGAACGCACAACAGACTTTTTATTCACGATTTTAGAATCAGCTTCTCCTTTGGGTTCTAAAGGTCAGCCGATTAATTTGGATGATGTTTTAAAATCTGCCGAAAGACAACTGGAGTATGGATTAGAGAATCAACCACAATTAAAAATAGCCTTACTGAATAAATTGGCTGCTATTTGGCATCATATTGGTAGCAGTCAAAAAGCCATTGAGTATTATGGAAAAGCCTTAAGTTTAACCGATGACAGCACTATTGATGAACGAATATATATCTATGGCCAACTCGCCATCATGCATAATTTTCTTGGAGAAATGGATAAAGTTGAGAAATACACAAAATTAGCTAATGCCACAGCAGAAAAAACTGACGACCCCTAT
>JALWML010000492.1 GCA_027083915.1 Lysobacterales bacterium
AGGTAAAATACTAGCTATTAATTAATAGATAATTTATTTGGGGACTACAAATGAAAAAAACTTTAAATCCACTCGATTTATTCGATATACGTTCTGAACTCTCAGAAGAAGAAACCATGGTACAGGATTCAATTGGGCGCTGGGTTGATGAACGGGTTTTACCGATTATAGGTGATGCCTTTGATAAACATGAATTTCCAATGGATCTCATTCCTGAAATGGCTGATCTAGGTCTTTTTGGTAGTACTATTGAAGGTTATGACTGTGCCGGTCTTAGTTATACTTGTTATGGTTTGATTTGCCAGGAGTTAGAGCGTGGTGATTCTGGGTTGCGTAGTTTTGCCTCGGTGCAGAGCTCGTTATGTATGTTTCCAATCTCCGAGTTTGGTTCAGAAGAACAAAAGCAAAAATGGTTGCCACCAATGGCTCGTGGTGAAGTCATCGGTTGTTTCGGATTAACAGAATCTCACGGTGGTTCTGATCCAATGAATATGAAAACCTGGGCAAAAAAAGATGGTGATGATTGGGTCATAAACGGATCAAAAATGTGGATAACTAATGGCTCAATTGCTGATATTGCCATTGTCTGGGCTCATACAGATGATGGTGTGCAAGGCTTTTTGATTGAAAAAGGCACAAAAGGATTTACCACTGAAGTAATAAAAAAGAAAATGTCATTACGTGCCTCCGTCACCTCAGCCTTGTTTTTTGATGAAGTTCGTATTCCAGAAAGTAATCGTTTACCCAAAGTTACCGGCTTAAAAGCTCCATTGACATGTTTGTCAAATGCTCGATATGGGATCTCTTGGGGACCAATTGGCAGTGCTCAGGCGTGTTTGCAAGAAGTTTTAGATTATACGCAAGACCGAGTGTTGTTTGGTAAAGCACTCAACGAAAACCAAATTGTGCAATTACGATTAGCTCAAATGGCGCGTAAAATCACTACAGCACAAACACTAGCCTTAAGACTTGGTCGTTTGAAAGATAAAGGGGAATTGCAACCCACTCAAATTTCCATAGCCAAATGGAATAATGTCCGCATGGCAATTGATATTGCACGTGATTGCCGTGATTTATTGGGTGGAGCAGGGATTACCACTGAACATGTGGCAATTCGTCATGCGCTAAACTTGGAAAGTGTTATCACCTATGAAGGCACAGAAACAGTGCATCAACTGGTTGTTGGTCGTGAATTAACCGGCAAAAACGCATTCTAAATTACTATGGCAATTCTTAATAAAATAAAAAACAAATTAAGCAATAAATCAAAAAACATCAATCGAGCTCAAGTGGTCGATGATAATTTTAAAGCCTACGTTAAAACGTTAAAAAAACCTGATAAGCTCTTGAATTTAAATGAGTATGGTTTAGATGAAAAATCTTTTATCGAAATGTTTACCTCACAAATCATGTCAAGACAGCTTGATTTAATGGCGCGTGCTTTACGTTTGGAAAATAAGGTTTTCTATACCATTGGTTCATCAGGACACGAAGGCAGTGTCATGTTGGGGCGCCTAACAAGACACACCGATCCAGCTTTTTTACACTACCGTAGTGGTGGTTTTATGATGGAAAGATCGCGTCATATTCCAACTATTGACCCAATTTATGATACTTGTCTTTCTTTCGCCGCCAGTAAAAGTGACCCCGCATCTGGTGGTCGTCACAAAGTGTGGGGCTCAAAAGAATTATGGGTATTGCCGCAAACGAGTACCATTGCTAGTCACTTACCAAAAGCAGTGGGAACAGCACTAGGTATCGAATTAGGAAAGCGTTCCAATTCAGGTTTGCCAATTCCTGATGACTCCATAATTATGTGTAATTTTGGTGATGCGAGTAGCAATCATTCGACAGCACAAGGGGCATTTAATGCCGCAGCTTGGGCAAGCTATCAGGGCTTAGATGTTCCAATTTTATTTATTTGTGAAGACAATGGTATTGGCATTTCAGTCAAAACACCCAGTGGTTGGATTGAGAAAAATTTCAAACACCGTCCAGGTCTGCAATATTTCCAAGCCGATGGGTTGGATTTGGTGAACGGTTTTAGACAAGTACAAAGAGCGGTTAATTTTTGTCGTTATGAGCGAAAGCCTGTTTTCTTACATTTAAAAACAACTCGTTTAATGGGACATGCTGGCACGGATTTTGAAGTAGATTATCGAGATATTAATGAATTGGAGACTGAAGAAGCCAAAGACCCGCTGCTAAAATCCGCTAAAATAGCTGTAGATGCAGGTATCATGTCGTCAACTGATGTTTTAGACCTCTATGAACGAATGAGTAAACGTTGCATGGATTCGGCTTATAAAGCAGACTTGCAAGATCGTATCACCGATATTGAAGAAGTTATACGACCATTGGCTCCATATTCGCCTGAATTAGTCAATAAGAAGGCTACTCAACAAGTTGATAAAGAAAAACGCATTAAAATATTTGGAAACGAAAAGTTATTGCCTGAAAATCAGCCAGCCAAGCACATGGCTATTTTGATTAATAAAGGTTTGACTGACATTATGCTTAAGTATGATAATTCCTTAATTTTTGGTGAAGATGTTGCTCAAAAAGGTGGTGTTTATACTTTAACCAAAGGTTTATATAAGAAGTTTTCACCTAAACGTGTTTTTAATACTTTGCTTGATGAACAAACAATTCTCGGATTAGCACAAGGTTATGCCAATATGGGCATGATTCCGATACCTGAGATACAATATTTAGCCTATTTTCATAATGC
>JALWML010000493.1 GCA_027083915.1 Lysobacterales bacterium
TATTAACAAAACAATGGCAACTTGGCGACATCAGCACCACTAATTACCTGCTAACCTTGCAACAACGCACACAAGGCTTGCTCGCAGGTATCCAATTAGAACAAAATTACAAAAATGCCATTATCAACTATTTAACCGATACAGCTTTACTATTCAATCAAAACAATCAAAATGCTGCTATCAACGACTCTTTAGAGGTGTCAAAATGAACAAATTTATATCTTTACTCTTACTTATTACAAGCATAAGCTTTGCCGAACAAGATCACGATGAACATGGCGGTCATTCAGATGGACACGATGAAGAGGCCACTAGCGTTACTTTAACCCAAGAACAACAAAATCTAGTCAATGTCAAAGTTGAAGCCTTAACGGCGAGAAACTACGATTACAATATCTATGCACCAGCAGAAATTCAAGCCAATGGCTACACCAGTTATTTGGTTTCTCCCCGAGTGGATTCTGTTGTTATGAAACGCCACAAAGCGTTGGGCGATCATGTGCAAATTGGCGACAAATTAGTCACATTATTCAGTGAATCTGTCGCCGAAGCTCAAGCAACATTAAAGGTCAACAGTGCAGAATGGAAACGTGTTAAACAACTAGGTCGAAAGGCCGTCGGTGCAAATCGTTTCATCAAGGCACAAAATGATTACGAATTGGCAAGGGCAAGACTTTTAGCCTTTGGCTTGTCAAAAGAGGCTTTAAATAACAGCAAAACTTTAGGCGAATACACCCTTGTAGCACAAAGGTCCGGAGCCATTTTAAGCGATGATTTTCAACAAGGTCAACGTGTTGAAGCGGGTCATGCTTTGATGTTGCTCAGTAATGAGTCACAATTATGGGTTGAAGCCAGAGTTCAAGCATCAGTGCAATTAAATCTGCCGATTGGAACGCTTGCACAGGTAAAAGTTGGCAATAAATTCTATGCTGCCAAGGTATCACAAGAGGCTCATACCATTGATGAAAAAACCAGAACTCGCATAATCCGTTTATTAATTGACAACCCAAATGATACATTGCATCCAGGTGAATTTGCCGATGTTTATTTCAAAATATCCACCAAAAAAGCCGTCACAGCTGTGCCAGAAAACGCATTAATGCGTACCGCTGATGGTGATTGGGCAGTTTTTGTGGAAACTGAGCATAATCAATTTACTTCTCAAGAAGTGGAATTAGGTCGTGTATTGGGTGATTACCATGAAATATCTGGTCTTGAACTCGGTACAAAAATCGTCACACAAGGTGCTTTTTTTGTTGCATCAGAAATAGCCAAAGGCGGATTTGATCCGCATGGTCACTAGAGGTTTGTCATGTTAAACAAATTAATAGACTGGTCGGTAAAAAATCGACTACTGGTGGTTTTGGCACTTATTGGCATGGTTGCAGCAGCAGCTATGTATATTCCAAAACTCAACTTGGATGCTTTTCCTGATGTGACCAATATTCAGGTTTCGATTAATACCGAAGCCCCAGGACTTGCCTCAGAGGAAGTCGAACAACTCATCACTTTTCCCATCGAAGCAGTTATGTACGCTCTGCCCGATGTGGAAGAGGTGCGTTCCATTTCCAAGACTGGCTTATCTGGCATTACCGTGGTTTTTAAAGAAGGCACGGATATTTATTTTGCCCGACAATTGGTGTTTGAGCGTTTGCAATCAGCCAAAGAACTTATTCCAGAAGGCGTTGGCACACCTGAAATTGGTCCCAACACCTCAGGACTTGGGCAAGTTTACCAATATTATCTGCGTGCCGATAAAGATTCTGGCATGGATATTATGGCATTGCGTTCGCTTAATGACTGGGTGGTTAAATTAATTTTAATGCCAGTTGATGGTATTACTGATGTTTTATCCTTTGGTGGATATGTTAAGCAATATCAAGTAAATCTCAATCCGTCACGTTTGTTATCTTATGGATTAACCCAAGAAGACGTTGTTGCCGCTTTAGAAGACAACAATGCCAATGCAGGTGGTTGGTACATGAATCGTGGACAAGAACAATTGATTATTCGTGGTGTTGGTTGGCTCAGCAATGGCGAAGAAGGTTTGGCTGAATTACGTCAAGTTCCGCTTAAAACTATCGACGGTACGGTCGTCACAGTCGCTGATATTGCTACCGTTGAATTTGGCAGCGAAATTCGTCAAGGTGCAGTAACTATGACCGAACGAACTGAAAATAATGGTTCAAAATATTATGGCGAAGTGGTTTCTGGCATTATTCTCAAACGCATGGGAGCCAATACCAAAGTCACCATTGATGGCATCAAAGACCGTATTCCATTGATACAGCAGGCTTTGCCCGAAGGTGTAACATTTGAACAAATCTACGACCAAGCAGATTTAATCGAAAAAGCGGTAGAAACAGTTTCCAAAGCACTTATCGAAGCCTTTATCTTTATTGTTATCGTTTTGGTATTGTTTTTGTTGAATATTCGCTCGGTTATTTTGGTACTCATTTCGATTCCATTATCGGTAGGCATGGCATTAACGGTTATGTCATATAACGGTTTATCGGCAAACCTCATGTCACTCGGAGGATTAGCGGTTGCCATTGGTATGATGGTCGATGGTGCGGTGGTGATGATGGAAAATATTTTCAAACACCTCAGTCACCCTGATAAAATTCATGATAAAGAACGGGCGGAAAGATTAGACAAGTTAGCATCTGAAGATGATATTGAAAAGACGCCAATTATTAATGACACAACTGTGGCTTTACGCATTCAAT
>JALWML010000494.1 GCA_027083915.1 Lysobacterales bacterium
GCTTGATTTCTCGTGTATAATCATGCGTTGATTCGGGATAAAAAGCATAGCTGACAACCTGACCACCTAAATAAGTAAATTCCTTTTCAAAGAATATGGACAATTTTCTGCCTTGTTCTGACTCAGGTGCTAATAACATCACCCTTTTTTTGTTTTCATCTGACAAACGTTTGGCAACATTAGCCACTTCGTCTTCTTTTGATAAAGCAAATTGGTAATAACCTAAATTTTGAGACTCTTGATTCAGTTGATTAAGAGCCATAACTGGAATACTACTGGAATTAATTTGCGTCATTTGTTGATTTGAGTTTTTATCCAACGGACCAATAACAAATTCAGCTCCCGACTCAATTGCACCATACCAAGCATAGGAGAAAGTCTCACCATTTGAACCCGTATCAAAAAAATTCAACCTCTGTTCCGAGTTTGTATTTTGTAAGGCTGCGACCATGCCTTGTTGAATGCTTTTAGCTATATTTTTGTATTTTCCACTTAAGGGCAAAAGTACGGCAACATTAGTGTATTGATTATTTTGATTAAACAAAGCGATTGCAGGATGTCCGTGCCACTGAGCTTTCCATTCATCAATGGATTCTTGCGATTGAGATTGTGCCGCAATGGCTGCTTGAATCCAGCCTTGTTGTTGCACAGTTAAATCCAAATCAAATAAAGCAGTCGACAAATCTTGGCTAGAAGCCCGCATAATAGAGCTGATAATTTCGTTACTATAATCAAACGAATCATCTAATTCTGATAATTCGATATAAGTTAAAGCCGCTGACAAATAATCTTGATTGGCGCTTTGGTTTTTGGCTTTTATCAATAAATAACGTTTCCTATACTCACCATCGATATCATTGAAGTGAAAATCATATAGACCATTATTATAATTAAGCTCCGCTTGGATAATCTGTTTTAATGGGTGGTTATTAGATTTAACTTGCAAAAGATACTCTTGTGCTTGCTGGTACTGTTGTTGTTGTAAAAAACTGTCTGCTGCCAGTAATGCAAAACGATCATCGCCATATTTATTGAATAAATCCACATAAGCAGAAGCTGCATTGACAAAATCACCAGTGCGGTAATAGCTTTGTGCTTGCGGTAAACCGATATAATCTTGCCTATCTGGGCGAATTGGTTGGTTGCCACAGGCAGAAATGAGTAAAATAAAACAAATTAAATAGGCAGTTCTCATTATCACTATGCATGATTCCATTAAAAATACAGGTACATTATATATCGTTGCGACACCAATTGGCAATTTAGATGACATTAGTGAACGTGCATTAAAGACTTTAGCCGATGTAGACATCATTGCATGTGAAGATACGCGCCATTCTGGGCGCATGCTCGCCAGCTACGGTATCAAAAACAAACTAATGAGTTTCCATGCTCACAATGAAAACCAAAGTGCACAAAAATATATTGAACTACTTAAACAAGGCAATAATATTGCCTTAGTCTCTGATGCTGGCACGCCATTAATTAGTGATCCAGGTTACCCTTTAGTCAGACAAGCTCATGAAGACAATATCACTGTTGTGCCCATTGTTGGTGCTAGTGCTATTATTGCTTTATTAAGCTGTTGTGGTTTACCGACCAATGAATTTCATTTTATTGGCTTTTTAGCTGCCAAATGCACACACCGAAAACAACAGCTCACCACTATAAACAATTATTCGGGAACAACCGTAGTCTACGAATCCACTCACCGTATTCTCAAAAGTTTAGCAGACATGCAAGAAGTGCTTGGAGGTGAGCGGTTAATTGCCATCGGCAGAGAACTAACCAAAACCTTTGAAACAGTAAAACTAGGCACTATTAATGAGATTAAATCTTTTATTGAAAGTGATACCAACCAACAAAAAGGTGAATTTGTAATCGCCATTGCAGCACAAGAAATTGTTACTATTGATACAGTCACTGCCCAACAAAAAGAACTAGTGACATTGTTAAGTAAAGAATTACCACCCAAAAAAGCAGCTAAAATCACAGCGCAATACCTCAATGGCAAGAGTAAAGACATCTATAATTATTTGCTTAAGCATTAAATAGCACTCTTTAAGCATTATTTTAAAATCTAATCATCAACCATAACTTAAGGCTTTTACATGAATAAACTGTTAACAGCATTTCTTTTTCTTTCTCTAGTTTCATGTAACCAATCTGAAATTAACGTTACTGATTCTCATGGCATTATTGGAAAATGGCGTGGTGTTTTATAATATAAAACCCGTGGTGCATTTAGACAATATTAACTTTTAGGTTGTTAATATTGCGATTTTTGGAATGATTTATCCACTGAATTACAGTTAAAGCAGTAACTTTAGATAGTATTCTAGACTTAAATCCTTCGAATGTTTTTGCATAATTTCTGCGAATCATAAATTGGTCACACAGTTGTGAAAATAGAGTTTCTATCCTCTTTCTTGCTCTGGATAATGACCAGTGCATCTTCTTGAAGTTAAACTGATTTTTGCGCATAGGTGTTTCTAATTTAATGTCTTTATTTTCAAACAAATCTAATTGAACACTATGACTCAAATAGCCTTTATCTCCTATTAAATAACAATTTTCTAACTGCTCTTTAACATCATTCAAGTAATGAATGTCATGAACATTGGCAGGTGATAAATCAAAAAATTTAAATACGCCAGTTGAAGAGCAAACAGAATGTAGCTTATATCCGTAGTATCTCATCTTCTGAGCTGCACAATAACCATATGCT
>JALWML010000495.1:0-1403 GCA_027083915.1 Lysobacterales bacterium
CAGCGGCGTGATGATATCAACAGCCGAAGGCGCAGGCATCAGTTTTTTCAATTTATTTGAAATTCCAGCATTCATTGCCAAGGGAAAACAACAAGCAGAACTTGCTGGAGAAATTCATTATTACGCGACTTACACCTTAATAATTTTGGCAGGATTACACATGCTTGCCGCGTTGAAACACCATTTTTTAGACAAAGACAAAACCTTAACGCGAATAATTCGCACCAACCTTAAAGAGAAAACATTATGAATATTAAAACAACCTTATTAGCATTAACACTTGGTACAACACTAGCCACAAACACAATGGCTGCCGATTATAAAATCGACACCGACGGCATGCACGCATCGGTACTGTTCAAAATATCACACCTCGGCACTTCGTGGCTATATGGCAGATTTGAAAAGTTTGGTGGTACATTTAGTTACGATTCCGACAAACCCAATGATTCAAAAATCACCATGAACGTGGATACTACCTCAGTTGACACAAACCACGCCGAGCGAAATATTCACATACAAGCCCCCGGTTTACTTGAAACAGGTAAATATAAAAATGCCACATTTACCAGCACAAAGTTTAATTGGCAAAACGACAAGAAAGGCACAGTCACAGGCACATTCAAACTACACGGAACCGAAAAAACCGTAACAATGGCTATCGAAAAAGTCGGCGAAGGAAAAGACCCATGGGGCGGTTATCGCGTTGGGTTTGAAGGAACAATGACGATTAAAGTTGCTGATTATGGCATGACAAAAAACCTCGGCCCCGCATCGGAAACCTTAGAATTGATTGTGGCAATTGAAGGGGTAAGGCAATAAACTCTTTTTTCATTATTTGAGTTAATTAAATCAAAATATTTACTAAATTCTCCTCCAAAGGAGGGGAATTTTTTGTATTTCTTTGAAATAGTATGTTATTTCTTGTAAGTTTGGTTCCACCAAACAAGCAGTGTATCAAATGCTTCGATAGCCAACCAGTTTTAAAAATGGTGGGCAAGCTGCACCTTACGGGTTGGATTTTTTTTAGTTGAGTCATTTTTGTCGCTGCATTATCTTTCTTTGCGCTGGAAAATAATATTTAATGAACTTCCAAAATTGTCAATGGTACCACCAGAATTTGCACTCATGCTTAAGATTTTACCTTCTTTGTTTCGATTAAATTTTATAAAAAATCCCCAATAGGTTTTAAAAACATCTTTTGTGATTGGTACTAACGATAACTCACCTAACCAGCGATGTTTTATGATGAGGTTTTTGTCTTGCATGAGTAAATGATAAACTGTTTCTATTTCGTTACTCCAGTAATCGCCTACATAATTTGATAATTCCGCCTTTGTTGGCTCCCAATTTTCGACCTTAAAATATCTGGTTTTCTTTGGTTCATTGATAATGGTTAATTG
>JALWML010000495.1:1413-2728 GCA_027083915.1 Lysobacterales bacterium
TTTAGTTTTGTTGTTTACTGTTTTTTTAATTTCAAATTGAACATTTCTGTCTTCGATTATCTGAAAAGTATTCTGTGATATTGGAATAAGTTTAGTTCTCCAACCTATTCTAAGAGTGTCTTCTCTAAATCTTAAGTTCAGAGTTCTATTAAAGTCCGATGATAAATAAAGTCCTGCAAGTTGTTGTAATTTCTCTTTTTTAATTTCAAATCGTTGCAAGGCTTTATCTGATGGCGCAGTCATCTTATCTTCAAGTAGTAAATCCGCAATTTTTGACGAGGCTAACCAGCCTTTTGTACCAAAATTCGATAGTATTATTATTCCCAAATCTTGATCTGGGAAATAGCTTAATTGTGTTAGAAAAGCTTCGTGACTACCTGTATGGCTGTAATGTTTTAGTCCGCGATAAAAATTATTTACTATGCCTAAGGCATATTCAGAATTTGATCCATCGTTTAATATATAAGGCTTTAGGAATAAATCGTGGACTTTTTTGCCTCCAACTTCAGCTGTTTTGAAATTATTAATCCACTTAACCATATCATCAATACTTGAATAAACATCTGAAGCTCCAAAAATTGCTCGGTTACTTTTTTTATTCTTATAACCTTGATTTTTATTATAAGAATAGGATTCTGCAGCATTAATAATCACCTCGCCTATATAACTTTCAATTTGGGTGTCTTTCATTTTCAGAGGTTTTAGAATGTTAGCTTCAACCCATTTATCTGCAGGCTGCCCCGTCACATTTTCCAAAACTTCAGCTAAAATAACCCAAGCCGTACTGTTGTAAATGTGCCGAGAGCCCGGTATATACTCTAATTGAGGTTGATTTCTAACCACATTAAGACATTCCTTTCTAGACAGTCTATCAACACCAATAACTCTACCTGCTAAAATGGATGGTGTATAGGCTTCTCTGTAACCACTTGTATGGGAAAGAAGATGTCTTAGGGTTACTTTATGTTTGAACTCAGGCCAATTATCCAAATATTTACCGACGGAATCATCAAGATTCAATACACCTTGTACGTGTAACATCGCAAATGCATAACCAAGAAACTGTTTACTAACAGAACCAATGTTATAAACCATTTTTGAATCGTTTGGGATGCCATAGGAAATATTGGCAAGCCCATAGCCTTTGCTGAATATGAGTTTGCCATTTTGTACAATGCCTATTACAAGACCAGGTGTGGTGTCATTTATTTCTGTTGGAATAAGTGTATCAATTTTGGTTTCAAGTTGCTTTTTATCTAAGACCAGTCCATTGGAAAGTAGAGAATAAAATAAAATAAAACAAAATATAAAATAG
>JALWML010000496.1 GCA_027083915.1 Lysobacterales bacterium
TATCTAATTTCAATTCATTACAAACAGTTAAAACCGCACCACAATTTTCTAAATTATGCTGGCCAATTAATTGTATTTCATCTAATTTTAGTACTTCGTCACTCTTAAAAAATAAAGAATCGCCAACGACATAAAATCCATTCTCATCATTAAAAAGTACACACTCTATTCTATTGGTTCTTTTAACGAGTTCTTTATTTTTTGCATTAATTATTTTAGTTGTAGCTTTATTAAACAACTTAAGTTTGTCACTAAAATAGTTATCAGCCCCTTCATGCCAATCCACATGTTCAGGGTATAAATTATTAATTAAGGCAATATCCGCTTGGATTTCTCCGTCGTAAATTTGAAAGCTTGAAGCTTCTAATACAATAAAATCACAATCCGATGAGACCGCAATCAATGGCTTACCAATATTACCCACCAAATTGACTTTATAACCCAAACTCTCCAAAACATGACTCAACAAACTCACACTTGTGCTTTTGCCCTTAGTACCCGTAATCGCAATAACTTGAGTATTTTTTTCATTAGCAAACCATAAAGCGGTAGCTGAAGTGAAGTGCGCCCGAGAATTTTTGACTAAGTCAGAATAGGGACTAATTCCTGGTGATTTAATGACAACATCGTATGAGTCGAGTAAGGCAACATCAATCTTTTTAGTTTCACAACAATAGCTATCATCTTGTTCTTTTTCAGAACACAAGACAGTAAAATCAATTCCATGCTGATGCAAGTACCCAGCAACTGCCCTTCCTTCAACTCCAAAACCCCAAACGGCTATTTTTTTATTGCGTATGTTTGTCAAATTTACACTAGATTTCTTCTCAAAAAATTGTACCAGCTTATCTGATTGCCAGTTTTTATTATTTTTAATCAAATCAAAAGCCCTTCTACTTTCGTGTATTTCACCTACGCATTCAAAGGGTTTAATACCCTCATAACCCAATAGTTCTGCAAACCCCTGCTTTTGGGATTCATCATCTAGCATATTATGCCCAAAGATTTTTATCAGTTCAGTTTTTTCAATAAATGGAGCTAAACCTAAAAAAACAAATCGACATTTAGGGCAATCACAGCACCATAAAGAATTTTTATTGTGCGAGCCATCAATGTGAAAATTACGGTTACAACTTGAAAATACAGGGAAATACTGAGGATATTTTGCAAATTTTTCTAAGATTTCTAATTCAGAAAATTGCCGTTGTTGTGAATAATAATGCACATCTTGAGTAACTTCATTAACAATTACAGCAGAAAAGTCCTTTTCAAATTCATAACTTTTAGAATACTGATGATTAACCTTATCACCCTCTGCATTAATGGTGTTCTCCGAATCTGCCGATTTTTCATTGGAAAAGACCACATCTTGGCAATCAAAGAATAAAGCCGTCAAAACGGCAATGGCAGAATTTATCGATGTAATCGGCACGTGACCATTAATTGCTCCCTGTTTGTTATACTCAATTAATTTTGGATCAATTTTTCGCTTTACTTGAATTAAGGGTAAATCAATAAACTCTGCCACATCTTTAATAAGAGGAGAACCACCAACCATGAACAAATAAATATCCTTGCCCTGCTCTTTCAATTCTTCAACAGTCACCAAAGAATCTTTGCCTCCACCTAATGCAACAAGCGTGTGCTTCAAAGGGGTCAGTACCCTTTTATGCGACAAAGTCGGATATAAAAGGGTACTGACCCCTTTGAAGCAATTTCTTAATGAAATCTTATTCTCAAATGCTAATTCAGCCAACCCGTGAAACCATGTTTTCTTAATAAAACTCAACATTTGTTTAGAGGGTTGCTTAAATTTAAATTTTATTTCTTTTGCTAACCCTGATTTATAATAACTCACTCCACACATCCAGTGCACTAAATCACAGGCTGCATTAATTTCTTTTTTATTGGCTTGATTCAACGAAAAAGGTGGAAAACTCAGGGCTTCAGTGACTTTCCCAATAGTTTGGATCTCATAATTTAACAAAAGCTCATGCCTTGATGTATCTAAATTCCAATCAAGAAAGGTGAAGGTTTTATGTAGCGTATGTGCCATGTGTTGTGAAAGTTATTAAGTTGAATTTTGATTCTATCTTATATGTATTTGATTAACAATTTAAAGACAAAAAAAAGCCCCTAGGAGTGCTAAGGGCTGCCAGTATTTCACTGGCAAGAGAGAGAAGTTTAAAATCTATTAATATTCAGCTACTTGAACATTAACTTGGATTCTGACCCTGTCACCAGGATGGTTTTGCATTCTAGTGTGGTAAGTTCTACCAATGTATTCATAAGCCACATCATAACCAGTGATACGTTGTTCTTCATAATAGTCACGTTGTGTATAACATTGTCTGCGACTATGACGGTTACCATGTCTTGAGTTTGAATAACGTGAGTTATAATGTCTGTTGTTTCGATCTGCTCCTGATCCAATAGCAGCTCCAGCTATAATCCCTACCGCTGTTGCAGCATCCCTTCCACGACCATCACCAAATCGGTTACCTAACAATCCACCAATAATTCCACCAAGGACTGCTCCACCGCCACCGCTTGTTCTGCGTTCGCCATAGGATCGATCACGAGGACCTCTGCGTCTGTCTTCACATACTCTTCTGTTTTGAGGTACGCGAACTGTTTCATAAATTGGTTGTACATCAACTACAGGAGCATAGGTGTATTCGTTATCATAACGACCAGCACTTGCAAAAGTTGCTGCCATCATTAATG
>JALWML010000497.1 GCA_027083915.1 Lysobacterales bacterium
AAATTTTGAGGGCTGTCATTTTGATAGCCGTCAAAGACCGCAGGTGAACTTTTATAAAAATAGCTTATGGGTTGTTTATTAAGTTTTCTTAATTTCCTGCGTAGATGGTGAAGTCTTGACAGCTTTTTAATATTTAAATATTAATGTCTTTCAAGGCCACCAAAGTCCTGGATGTAGAAATACAGAAGGGTTTAGTTGATACGTTAAGGATTCGCTAATAGATGGAGATTGAATTTAGGCTGAGGGAAAATGGCTTAAATTCAAGTTAAACTGAAATGCAATAGTTTTTCATATTGCGATAAAGTTTGAATTGAATTTAAGTTATTTTAACCAGCGTAAAACAATTGGATATCTGTTTGAGAGTCCTTTGACAAAGGAGGTAAACATGGCTCTAAGTCTAGAACAGAAGAAAGCTGTGGTTGCTGAGATTGCTGGCGTTGCAGTAAATGCACATTCGTTGGTTGTTGCGGAATATGCGGGTATTACGGTAGAAGATTTTACCGAGATGCGCAGTGAAGCACGAAAAACAGGTGTGTTTTTAAAAGTTGCAAAAAATACTTTAGTTAAACGAGGCGTACAAGGTACGGACTTTGAATGTGTGGCAGATGCGTTGGTTGGTCCAATGATCTATGCTTTCTCAATCGAAGATCCAGGTTGTGCTGCTCGCTTAGTTAAGGATTACGCTAAAAAGAACGATAAGCTAATTACTAAGCTTGTATCAATAGGCGGTAAAATGTTCGATGCTTCCGAATTAGGAAGATTGGCATCATTACCTACTAAGGATCAAGCAATTAGCCAATTGATGAGTGTGATGAAAGCACCTGTCGAGAAGTTTGTACGCACACTTGCAGAACCTACAGTTAAAATGGTTCGCACAGTTGCAGCAATTCGCGATCAAAAAGAATCTGCTTAACTTAAATGTTTTTAAGCTAAGTATAATAATTTAATATTTAATATAATAATTTTGGAGAATAAAGATGGCCGTTTCTAAAGACGATATCTTAGAAGCAATTTCTAACATGAGTGTTATGGAAGTTGTAGAATTAATCGAAGCAATGGAAGATAAGTTTGGTGTAACTGCAGCAGCTGCTGTAGCAGTTGCAGCTCCAGCTGCAGGCGGTGACGCTGGTGCTGCTGAAGAGCAAACTGAATTTGACGTTGTAATGTCTAGTTTTGGTGACAAGAAAGTTGCTGTAATTAAAGCTGTACGTGGCATTACTGGTCTTGGCTTAAAAGAAGCTAAGGACATGGTAGAAAGTGCGCCGGTTACAATTAAAGAAGGCGTTGACAAAGCTGAAGCTGAATCTGTTAAGACTCAGTTAGAAGAAGCTGGTGCTCAAGTAGACGTTAAATAAGTAAGCAATTACTTATTGGCACTAAAGGCTAGTGGTTTTTATCACTGGCCTTTAGTCGCTTAAGAAATAAGATATTTTAAACGCAAGATAATGCATGATCTTGACGGTTAAAATCAGGGAAAAAGTTAACATTATTTTGTTAAGAATTGGATTCGGTACAGCTGATTTAAATTAATCAGTTTATATAAATTTATATAGGTAGGTGGCAGTTGTTATGAGTTATTCATTCACTGAAAAGAAAAGAATACGTAAAGATTTTAGTAAGAGCGAAGTGGTTGTGGATGTTCCATTTTTGCTTAAAACTCAAGTGGAATCATATAATAAGTTTTTGGGTTTGGTTGAAGAGGCCAAGTGTGGATTAGATGAAGCCCTAAATTCGGTTTTTCCAATTGAGAGTTATTCTGGCTACGCAAAGCTGGATTATGTCAGTGTAAAAGTAGATAAACCTATTTTTAATGTTGTCGAGTGTAAGTTAAGAGGATTGACTTATGGTGCGGCAATAAAAGCCAAGGTTCAATTGATTATTTATGATAAGGAAAGTTCTGCTCGTAAAAAGAAATTAAAATACGTAAAAGAGCAAGAGGTGTATTTGGGCGACCTACCATTAATGACGCCTAACGGAACATTTGTCATCAATGGTACAGAGCGTGTTATTGTTAATCAGTTGCATCGTTCACCTGGTGTATTCTTTGACCATGATAAAGGTAAAACACATTCTTCTGGTAAATTACTTTATTCAGCTCGCATTATTCCTTACCGTGGTTCTTGGTTGGATATTGAGTTTGACCCAAAAGATAATGTTTTTGTTCGAATTGACAGACGCAGAAAATTACCTGCAACTATCCTTTTGCGCGCATTGGGTTATGAAACAGAAGAGATTTTAGATTTATTTTTTGAAAAAGTTGCTATTACCTTAAAGAAAGAAGGCGCTTCAATGAAGCTTGTTCCTGAATATGTAAAAGGTGAAATTTTTGACTTTGACATTAAAGATGGAAACAAAATAATTGTACCAAAAGGTAAGCGTATAACTGCACGACACGTAAAAATGTTAGAGAAGTCAAAAATTTCAGTTATTGGCTTGGATGATTCTTACTTGTTTGAAAAGACTATTGCACACCAAATTGTTAATAAAGAAACTGGCGAAGTAATTGTAGAACCAAATGCTACAATTACAGAAGAGTTGTTAGAATTGTTGCGTGAAAATGGAATTAAGTCATTTAACATATTGTTGGTTAATGACCTTGATAACGGACCGTATATGTCTACGACAATCAATGTTGACCCAACTAAGTCGCAGATGGAAGCATTAATTGAAATTTATCGCATGATGCGTCCTGGCGAGCCGCCAACAGAAGATTCTTCA
>JALWML010000498.1 GCA_027083915.1 Lysobacterales bacterium
CATTAGTTGCTGATACCAATGCATCAGGTGGCGCAAGTCCAAGTGAGGTCTTGGAGTACACAATTGTAGTAACCAACACAGGAGCAGGAGATGCTAACAATGTAACGGTAGTGGATGCGCCAGATGCTAACGGAACATTAAATGTTGGATCTGTAACAACCACAATTGGTGTTGTGTCAATTGGTAATACGGCAGGTGATGCAATTGTTGATGTAGCAGTAGGTACAATACCTGCTGGCGGATCAGTGACAATCGTTTACCGTGTAACCATTAATGATCCACTAGCAGATGGCGTTACTGAGCTAGTCAACCAAGGTCTAATTGAATCTGATGAGACTCCTGATCTCAATACAGATGATCCATCAACCGGAATGGAGGATGACCCAACAACTATTCCTGTTGATGCAGCACCTGATTTGGTCGTTACTAAAACAGATGGTGGAATATCAACAGTCGAAGGTGGGGTTGTGGTGTATACAATAAGCTATAGCAATATCGGAACGCAAGATGCAACAGGAGTTGTTATTACTGAAATGGTTCCAGTTAATAGTGTGTTTAATTTAGCTAATAGTACGGGTGTTTGGAGTTGTGCTGATGCCAGTCCAGCAGGAACAACTTGTACACAGACAATCGGTAATGTCAATGCAGGTGACCCTGTTGCAACAGTTGATTTTGCGGTAACGGTTGATAATCCAATTGCCAGTGGTGAAACAGAGTTATTAAACAATGTCAGCATTGCTGATGATGGGAATAATGGTATGGATTTAGATAATGGTAATAACAGTGACTCAGATACAACACCATTTTCTGTGATACCTGATTTGCAAATTGTAAAAGATGACAATATTACCTCAATATTACCAGGTGGAAGTATTACCTATACACTAACTTACACGAATGTCGGTGGTCAAACGGCAACTGGAGTGGTAATTTCAGAAACAGTACCAGCGAATACAACCTTTGATGCGGGTGCTAGTGATCCGGCTTGGGTTTGTACTGGTGTAATTCCAGGAAGTGCTTGTACCTTAACACTAGGCACTGTATTAGGAAGTGGTGGAACAGGTAGCGTATTATTTGTTGTTACTGTAGATGATCCAATTTCAATTGGGGTGGATGCAATAGCTAATACCGCTTCGATTGTTGATGATGGCACAAACGGAGCTGATCCAACACCAGGTGATAACTCTTCTAACCATGATACGCCTGTTGATGCAGCACCTGATTTATTTGTGACTAAAGATGATGGTGGTATTACTTCAGGCCCAGGTCAAACAATCGTATATACCTTAAACTTTGGCAACATAGGAAACCAAGGAGCAACAAATGTTGTACTTAATGAAGTGGTTCCTGCCAATTCAACCTACAATGCAGGTGCAAGTAGCGTTGCTTGGGTTTGTGCTGGTGGCGCGGTTACTGCAGGAACCGCTTGTCAATTTAATATAGGAACTTTAAATATTGGTGATGCAGGTAGTGTTACCTTTGCTGTTGATGTTGATGATCCTTTGGCATTAGGTGTTAATCAGATTGTTAATACTGTCGTTATTGCAGATGATGGTACTAATGGAATGGATACTGACCCAAGCAATAATACCGGAACAGATGATACATCATTACAACTTGAGCCTCCAGTAGGATTGAAGATAGGTGAATTTGATGCCAATGACGATAGACTGATTCATTGGACTGTGTGGTGGTTTAATCCAAACAATGACAGAGATTTACCCGTGTTTATTTTTGATGATATTCCTTTACATACATTGTATATACCAGGTTCTGCTGCCTGTGTAGCTGATGGAACAAGCACTTGTACTGTTCCAACCTATAATACAACGCTCAATCGAATTGAACTAACAGCGATACTTGGAGAAGACCAAGGAGCGCCAATTAATTCAATGCCAGCATCATTAAATAATGAGGTAGTTATTACCTTTGATACCAGAGTGTTGGGTACAGGCGGTATTGATGTTGAAAATCAGGCTATGGCTAATTGGGATGAAAACAATGATGGTGATCCAAATGATGATGCAAATTCTGGTCAGTCTCCAATCCCAACGGATAATCCATTAACAGTGGATCCTAGTGATCCAACAAGGTTATTTATGGTGTATAAGATTCCTGCCTTAAGTCTGTGGTCTTTAATTACACTGATTATTGGTATATTTATCGTATTTGGATTTAAAAGAAGGTCTAACAAGTTATACTAACACTTGTGAGGCATATGCATAACTAAGAACGGCGGGAATGTAACCCACATTGGCTATTTTTTCCTCTAAAAATCAAACTATAGAATGACTATAGATTCAATTTTTAGAGAAAAAACTAGCTAAATGTGCATCTCCATCCCATTCGCCCTTAGTTATGCATATACCTCTAATGTATAACCTTTAGAATAAAACAAAACTCAACTTTATGTTGGCTTTTGTTTTTACACATTATGAAATATTATCCTAAATTACAACAAGTCTATAACTTTGACAACTTTGAAAAACAAGGTAAGGAATTAGTTGCTCAGCTAAATGCTCACTTAAAAAATACACAAAAGCCAAAGACTAATGCTAATCATTGGTTAAAGCCAGATGAAGAATTAAACTATTGGCAAAACTATCAGTTTGATAACTTGACAACTTTTGTTGATGATTTATTACAGCATTCTATTCATTTACATAACCCTAAATACATGGGACACCAAGTTTCAGTACCTGCACCATTATCCGTATTAACTAACCTCATTAGTGGGATGCTTAACAATGGAATGGCAGTTTATGAAATGGGGCAGGCTGCAACTGCAATTGAACGTGTTGTCGTAGAACTATTTTGTCAAATGATTGGGTACGATGATGAGGCTAATGGTGTAATGACATCGGGTGGAACATTGGCCAATTTAACGGCTTTGTTAGCGGCTAGACAATCTTTGAAAGAACAAGATGTTTGGCAAAATGGAATGAATGACAAATTGGCTGTTTTGGTTTCAGATCAAGCGCATTATTCAATTGATCGGGCTGCGCGAGTAATGGGCCTTGGAAATGTTGGTGTTGTATTAGTGCCGACACAAGATGATTTTTCTATGGATATTGATGCACTAAAAAAATCATACCAAGACACCAGTGATGCTGGTTATAAAGTTATAGCTATTGTTGGTAGTGCTTGTTCAACAGCAACAGGTATTTACGATGATTTGACTGCGATTGGTGATTTTTGTCAAAGTAAGGATATCTGGTTTCATATTGATGGAGCTCACGGTGGTGCGGCAGTTTTTTCAAGTCAATACAAAAGCTTATTAAAAGGCATAGAAATGGCTGACTCAGTTATCATAGACACGCATAAAATGATGATGACGCCTGCTTTATCCACGGTGGTTTTATTTAAGGATAAGAAAACTGGCAACCAAACTTTTCATCAAAAAGCACAGTATCTATTTGAGGATAATTCAATCGAAGAGCAATGGTACAACGGTGGATTGCGTACTTTTGAATGCACAAAATTTATGATGTGTTTGAAATTTTATGTCTTATGGAAAACCTATGGTATTGAAATCTTTGAAGAAAATATAGACTGTTTATACGGCTTGGGTAATACTTTTGCAGAGATGATTATACAGCATAAAGACTTCGAATTAGCACTTCACCCACAAACCAATATTGTGTGTTTTCGTTATATTCGAGAAGGACTTAATGAACAACAACTCAATGAGTTAAATAAAACAATCAGGCAAAAATTGCTAGAAGACAGCGAGTTCTATATTGTACAAACTATACTAAATGGATCGCATTATCTGCGAGTGACGCTAATGAACCCCATGACAACTGAGGCTCATTTGCATAATTTGTTGAGAAAAATTAGTTTATTTGCGTAGCTCTTTCTTTAAGATTTTACCAGTGGCACTCATCGGTAGGGCATCAAGAAATTCAATTTCTCTGGGGTATTTATAACTGGCTAATCGCTCCTTTGTAAATGCCTTTAGTTCATCAGCGGTGACTTCCATATCTTGATGAACAACAACAAAGGCTTTAATTTCTTCGCCTAGTTTCTCATTAGGAATACCAATTACAGCAACAAGTGATACAGCTTCATGTTGAATCATGACCTCTTCAACTTGGCGAGGGTACACATTTAAACCACCTCGAATAATCATATCCTTGGTGCGATCAACAATAAAATAAAAGCCATCTTCATCTTTTATAGCGACATCGCCTGAATGTAACCAGCCATTAGTAATGGTTTCGGCATTGGCTTCTGGGCGATTGTAATAGCCTTTCATCACGTTATGACCTTTATAGAGTAATTCGCCCTTTTCCCCTTGAGGGACTTCATCGCCTTTATCATCAACCAACTTGACTTGAACTCCCCAAATTGGGGTTCCTATAGAGCCTGGTTTATAACCTACATCGGGTTGATTGAATGTGACAACGGGTGAGCCTTCACTCATGCCGTAGCCTTCTAAAATATCTAGTTCAAAAATCTCTTTGAATTCTTCAAGCACATTAATTGGAAGTGCTGCTCCTCCAGAAATAGCCATGCGTAGATTTTTAGCAATTAATTTGGTTTTCTCTTTATCTTCAACGCCATGAATTAACCCCCAATACATAGTGGGAACACCAACAAAAATATTAATTGAATGTTTAATCATCAAGTCAGCTGCAACATTAGCATCAAATCGAGGCAATAAAATACTGTGTACTCCTTTATAAATGCCCATGTTCATTTGTACTGTCATGGCAAAAATATGAAATAATGGTAAGGTCACTAATTGAGTATCTTCTGGATAAAGGCGCATGAATTCTTGGCAAACCATGGCATTCATAACCATATTGCTGTGAGTTAATTCAGCTCCTTTGGGTTGTCCAGTTGTGCCTGAGGTATAAACGATAATGGCTGTGTCTTCGGCAGAAGTGCTGAGGCTATCGAATTGATTTGACTCTTGTGACATTAACTGTGCTAAGGTCAAAGTGTCGGAAAATATCGATTCATCTGTAGGATTTGCCATGATATGAAAAAATTGCTCACAGCGACTGGTTTGAGTGAAAGCCTCATGTCCCATTTGAGCCATAGGCAAATCTGGAGTTCCATCAAAACAAAAATAAGCCTTTGCATGTGAGTTTTCGAGATGAAACTGAATTTCATCGGTTTTCAGTAGAACACTCAAGGGAACAACTATGCCACCCATTTTTAAGATGCCAAAATAAATAATTGGGAAATAGGGTAAATTTAAACAACTCAGGGCTATTTTATCACCCTGCTTCAACCCTTGGGTAATCAGAGCATTTGCTACTTGGTTTGCCGCCGCATTAACTTGTGAAAATGTTAAGGTTGTTTCACCAAATGTGAAGGCTGGTTTGTCTGCATATTTTTTTGCACTATTGTCCAAAAATGATGTGATGTTAAGCATTTATATCTCCTACTATTTTTATATTAGAGATCTTTGCATAACTAGTGTGACGTGTTAAAAAGTTGTAAAATCCACCACTTATCGTTACGAAATTTGCTAATAGCGCGCTATTAGACTGCATTTCGTGCCTCAATTGGTAAATTTTCCATTCTTTTTTCCATCGCCACATAGTTAAGCAAAGGTCTCCATTAAATCAATGGTAAATAATTCTAACACAAAATGCTTAGGATTTTTTAACCTGATTTGGCATTTCTTTAATATAGACATCTTGTTTACTGTAAGGTATTTCAATATTGTGTTCGTTGAATTTTTTATAAACTGTCATCAATAAGCTATGCGTCACTCGTCCTTTGAGTACGGGTTCATCAATCCAAACCAGCAACTCAAAGTCGATACTTGATGCACCAAAGTTGCGCATACGAACTCGTGGGTTGGGGTTTTTACAAACATTAGTGGCATCATCACCAATTTGTTGCAATACTTTTACGACTAAATCTAAATCTGTTCCATAAGCGACGCCGACTTTTATTCTTAAGCGAAACTTTTCCCATCGACCGCCACTTTGGTTTTTGATTTTTGCATTACCAATAACAGCATTGGGGACTGTAATTTCTATATCATCTCTAGTTAATATTCGAGTGGAGCGTATACCAACATTAGTCACCATACCACGTTCGCCAGAATCTAATACGACAAAATCACCGACTTTATAGGGTGTATCGGCGATGATGAAAAAGCCTGAAAACAAATTAGATAAGGTGTCTTTTGCGGCAAAACCGACCGCAATACCGATGACACCAGCTGATGCCAACCACGCTGTTGGATTGATGCCCCAAATAAGTAATATAAAATAAGAACCCGCAGCAACCAATGTAATTTTGCCAATTAAATCAAACAGGGGTACGGTTTTGCGTTGTATCATTTTAAACTTATTGCGCAAATCACTTAAGACTTGCAGCAGTAAATGTAAAATTTTAAATCCGCGCGTCATCCACATAAAGACAATGAGAGTCAGGATAATGCGAACTAAACTATTCTTGAAGTCATCACTAACATTAAGTGTTTTGGTGGCAAGAATAAGAAAGAGATAAAAAACAGTAAGAAAGATTGGTCTGCGCAATAATTCAATCAATTTATCATCCACTAAGGTGCGTGTACGTTTGGTTACTTGAGTGGCACTACGCATAATGATGAATTGTATAATTTTGCCAACAATATAGCCGATACAGGCAATTATAATAAATTTTAATAGTGGTAAGCTTTGTAATTGATGCCAATAAGGTTGGATAAACTCGGGTAAATACTCACTAAAATTACCAATGATATTGGTGACGGTTTCGGTCGATTTCTCTACGGTGATTTTTTCTGCTGTTTGTATAAATAATGGTTTCATAATTAAATTATACAATGAAAAAAATTATTTTGCGAAATTATTTAAAAAAACACATCCTTGTGTAAGTTTGTCTTTTGAGGTAAAAAGACAAATCAGCTTTTACCGTTATAGAGAGAGAAGTAATAGCTGATATTTCCTAACTATGAGCGATGATTCAACCGAAATTCAATGATTGTTTGGATTAAGGCATCAACAAAATCTTTTTGATTATCTGTTAAAATCCCTCTGATATCCTTTTTCATTCTTTCTTTGTCAATAATTATTCCAGTGAGTAAATTTCCCTGTTGTTCAGCAATACTTAATATCAGTTGTTCATCAATTTCATCTTCAGTCAGACTTGCAGCTAACAAATCTTGTCGATTATTCATCATAGTATGTGCTTTGAGGGCAATATTGGGTAAGTAGTTCATTAGTACCGAACGCATTTCTCCTTTTTGCTCATTTGTCAGATTAAACTCATCAGCTAAATTTGATATTTCCTGAATAACACCTATAGCATTTCCTAAAAGGTTATTCTTTGCTTCAACATACGGTGTCAGTGTCATTCCAAGTAGTAATAAAAGCGTAAGTAAAGATGTTTTAATTTTCATAACTGTTCTCCAATGTGTTAATTTCCAGAATTGCTAGAGGGACATTTGATTTCTTGCCCACTGCTGTTATAGCAATATTGTGTGTGGTTTATACTTCCAGCATTTGAGTCATATGTGGTATTGCCATTGTAAGTATGGCCATTATTTGCAGTCGCTGTGGTTGAACGTGAGCCACGAATTCCACCACCCTGAGAACGAGTAAATCCCCCGCTTGTAGCTGCACTGCCATTGGTTCCTGTTGCAGCTGCTCCACCTTGGTAGTTAGCATTGCCATTATTATCTGCCGAAAATCCTCCTGCGCGTATTCCACCGCCACCATTGGTTCCTTTAATGGCGGTAGTTCCACCACCTGCAGCTTGACCTTGTCCATTTGTGGTCGTGCCTCTAGCACGGGCAAAACCTCCGCCATTTATTCCTTTTGCTCCACCTCCTCTAACAGAGGTAATACCACCATTTGCATTGCTCTTGACTCCTTTAGCCTTAAATCTCCCTGCGGCGTTTGCATCATTTATTAGGAAAATAAAAATTCCAATAGTAAATATTAGTGCAAAGATAAATCTCACTTTTCCTGATACTGGATTGTTCATAAATTTCTCATTTGTTTTAAAGTGTCTGCATTATTTCAAGTAGATGTAAACGAGCGATGACAAATTTGTAAGAAAATGTAAAAATCACTCAGTGTAAAATAAATTTGCTACAATACTCAGATGAAAAAACTTGTTAAAATTCTTATTGTTGATGATGATTTAAAATTACGTAACTTGCTAAAAAAATATTTGCAGGAACAAAATTTTGAAGCAACAGATGTGTGCAATACATCAGAGGCAGATAAAATCATGCAAAATAATTTATTTGATGCAATGATATTAGATATGATGATGCCCGGTGAAAATGGTTTTGATTTTTGTAAACGTTTGCGTGCACAGGGCAATCCTATTCCAATTATTATGCTTTCTGCTCAAGGTGATGATGTTGATAAAATTATTGGATTAGAGTTGGGTATGGATGACTATTTATCCAAGCCATTCAACCCAAGAGAGTTAGTTGCACGTATCAAAGCGGTACTCAGAAGAGCGCAACTACAAAATCACAAGCCCATTCCCTTAGAGTGTTATACGATCGGTCATTACGAATTTGACTTAGTCAAAAGACAGTTAACTCATATTGAATCTCAAGAAATACAATTGCTCACTTCAACCGAATACGATTTATTAAAAGTTTTGGTTGAGAATGCCAATATACCACTTTCGAGAGACAAGATTATGCGTTTAATTCATGCCAAAGAATTCAATATTTTTGATAGAAGTATTGATGTGCTCATATCGCGTTTACGTAAACTCATTGAAGAAGATGTGACTCAACCCAAATTAATCAAAACCGTTTGGGGTGTCGGTTATGTCTTTGTTGCAGACTCATGAGAGTTAAACCACAATCAACCTATGCACAACTCACTTTAATGTTTGGTTTATTGCTTTTAATTAATTTTCTGATTATTGTCTTTTTTTTGAGGCAATTAACCATAAACCCTGCAGCTACACAAGTTGGTAAGACACTCTACTCTCAAATAAGCACGCTCAAACCTTTAATCATAAATAAGACGATTATTGAAGCCGAACATATCCTCAACAGCAACCATCTATCCTCACAAATCACCCTCAAAGATAAACCACTTGCACGAGCTCTTCCCGATTATAAGTTTTATCGCACATTAACCCAGGTATTAAAAACAGGTTCTATCCAAGATGTCTTACTGCAAGAAACTGATGATGGCTCCACAATCTGGTTAAAACCACAGTGGTTGAAAGATTATTGGATTGGCATTGGTTTTCAGCCTTTTGTCAATCAAGTTTCACAATTTTTCTTATACCTTGTTGTGATTTTATTGGCATTGAGCTTACTGGCGGCATACTTATTTAGTCGCTATATGCTCAAACCTTTTCGTGAACTGGCTCAAATGGCAAAAGATATTGTCGAACAAGAAAACACCAATAAAAGCATCAAATTATCTGGAACACATGAAGTCAAAGAAATTGCAGCTTTAGTCAAATCCTCTGCCGAAAAGATTCAAAAACTGAATAAAGACAAGGAATTGTTATTAGCCGGTGTTTCACATGACTTACGCACACCATTAGCACGAATGCGTTTACAAGCAGAATTTCTACCAGCAAGTAAAAATCAGAAGGTCTTTATTCAAGAAATTGAAGAAATGGATAAAATTATCGGGGATTTTGTTAGGTATGTTCGTTCAGGAACTAGTGAAACTTTGACTAAAACAAATCTTGATAAACTAATTTTAGCAACAATAGAAAAGATGCATCCCTATCAAAATCTTTTCGACTATAGTGCAAATAATCATGCTCTTGAAGTGGTTATCAAGCCATTGAGTTTTAAACGTATGCTTATTAATATTTATGATAATGCCATCAAATACGGAAAACCACCCATAAAGATATGGACAGAAAAACAAGAAAATTGCATCAATATATTTGTTTTGGATAGTGGCAACGGACTGACAAAAGAACAATTAGCGACGATTTTTGAGCCATTTGTTCAAGTTCACTCAAGCGACAACCTCTCAGGCTCTGGACTAGGGTTGTCTATCGTAAAAAAACTTGCAGAACAAAACAATGCTACTGTCTTAGCAACAAATCATCAAACAGGAGGGTTACTTATCTCCATTAGTTTGCGTGTTTTTAAATCTTCAGAAAAGTAACAAATCAAGCCCATATGAGTCTCTACTATAAATATTTTAAGTTCTAGTGTCATATTTATTTGTCACAATTCGTATACATTACTACTCTCTTATTATATTCAATTATGCGTAAAAAATTTATTCTATTCTTTTCATTACTTGTGGTATTAACTTCTTTTGCAGCACCAGGTGATATTTTTAAAGATGATTTTGAAAACTTTGTACCACTTGTAACCAGTAAAAATGTTTTTCTAACAGGTCATTCCTTACTTGATGATCCGCTTGCTGATTACTTGCAATCAATTTCAACCGATAAGGGTATTGCGTATCAGTGGAATGAACAAAATATTGTTGGTTCACCCATTAGATACAGAACAAGTGGAACAGTTTCTCCACCCAATAATTGGCAAGGTTACAGTACGGGTAAAAATCGTGACACCTTTGATATGGATATAATTGCAGAACTGGCAAATCCAGCAACAATTGGGGCTGGCAACACCTATGATGCCTTAATCATAACGGAAAGTCATAATATTATTGATGCAATAATTTGGGAATACACCAATAGTTTATTAAGGCATTACCACAATAGGTTGCTTACTGGTAACCCGAATGGCAAAACCTATTTCTATCATTCATGGTTGGATATTGATCCAAACAACCCGCAAGTCTGGATTGACCACGAAACCTTAATGGTTGGGGCGTGGGAATGTATAGCTGAAAAAGTCAACCTCACTTTAGAGGCAGATGGTTTACCTAAAGCGGTATCAGTTATTCCTGCTGGTTTGGCATTAACGCAATTATTAACTCGAATTTTAAATAATGAAGTATCAGGGTTTAGCGGTACAGATTTAGCAAAAATTGATCAATTATTTGATGATAATGTACACCTTAATGCAGAAGGGATCTTTTACATGGCAGCGGTCAGTTATGTTTCATTGTATGGAACCTCACCAACTGGAGTAACCATTCCTTCTGGCATCAACCCAGCTACTGGAGCAGATTTATTACAAATTGCATGGGAAGTCGTTAACAATTACCAACAAAATTATACCGTTAAAACCATGAGTCAGTGCCGAAATTTATTTGTCACTCAAATTTGCAGCAGTTATTACACTTTTGATGGCAGACCTGCAGAAGTTGCTGGTTGTGAAGACTGGATGAGTACCAATACTAACAATTATTACAATCCTTTTACATGGCCTGATGCTGGTTTGATTGTTTGGCCTGATCCTTGATTAGGTTATAAATTAATTATAGGTATGGCATTCTTAATATTAGAATGCTAACCTTAAATCTAATATTTTAACTACTAAAAGGAGATTGGACTTATGACCTTTAAATCATTTTTATTATTATCAATATTTGTTTCAAGT
>JALWML010000499.1 GCA_027083915.1 Lysobacterales bacterium
TAATTACTGCACTTTTAGCCATACAAGTTTAACGTTTAAAGTCATTTTCCATCATGTCAGCAACCAACTGGTCAAAAGATGTTGCCGGAGTCCAACTTAACTTATCCTTAGCCTTTTGGGGGTTTCCTAATAAAGACTCAACCTCTGCAGGGCGATAAAACTCAGGTGAAACTGCAACCACTTTGTCACCAATTTTGGCAGTAATAGCAACAGAGCCAATCTTTCGGATTGTTGCATACTCCGCTTCTCCAGTGCCATGCCATTCTAAATCTACCTCAACATGCTTAGCCGCAGCGTTAACAAAATCACGCACACTAAACTGTTGACCCGTGGCAATAACAAAGTCCTCAGGCTTATCCTGTTGCAGCATCATCCATTGCATCATGACATAATCACGCGCATGACCCCAATCACGTAGCGCATCCAAATTACCCAAGTATAAGCAATTTTGTTCGCCTAATAAAACACGTGACAATTCAATGGTGATTTTACGGGTGACAAAAGTTTCGCCACGCCTTGGGCTTTCATGATTAAACAAAATACCACTGCAAGCATACATATCATAGGATTCACGGTAGTTAATCACAATCCAATGCGCATACAATTTAGCTACACCATACGGCGAGCGTGGATAGAAAGGTGTTTTTTCAGTTTGTGGCACTTCTTGCACTTCGCCAAACAACTCCGAAGTCGAGGCCTGATAAAAACGGGTTTTATCCGCCAAACCATTAATACGAATCGCCTCTAGCAAACGCACTGTTCCTAATGCATCAGTATTGGCGGTGTATTCTGGCGCATCAAAAGAAACCGCCACATGTGATTGGGCAGCCAAGTTATAAACCTCATCAGGTCTGACTTGAGCAACCAAAGCATTTAAAGACAAAGAATCGGTTAAATCGCCATAGTGCAAAAAAATATTTTTACCACTGTTTTCACCTGCATCCAGCAAGTGCTCAATGCGCTGAGTATTAGCAACCGAAGCTCGACGAATAACGCCATGCACTTCATAGCCTTTTTCAAGTAACAGTTCTGCCAAATAGGAGCCATCTTGACCGGTTATTCCTGTAATAATTGCTTTTTTCATAAGTAGATAATTTAAAATTTATATAGAGTAAAAGTTAATGATAAAGAAATACAACAACAGTTGCAATGAATTTTAAATCAAGTCGCAGAGATTACATCAGCGCAATCAATCAACCACAAACTTTATTTCGCGCAGATAAGAGTCAATAACAAATTTTTCATCAAATTCATTTTCAATCTTGACCCTGCCTTTTTTACCCATCTCTTGCAATTGATAACTATCCAACGCCAACATCTTGTTCATTTGAATGGATAAATCATGACTATTTTTGACTTCACACAAATAACCATTAACACCATCATCGACCACATCCTTGCAACCTGGCACATTAGTGGTAATAATTGGCTTGGCTAAAGCTGCTGCTTCTAACAAAACACGAGACAAACCTTCACGGTAAGAAGGCAAAACAATGCAGTTAGCTTTATTCATCACTGATGCCACATCATCAACATGACCCAAGTATTTAATTTCAGGTGTTTTGATCCACTGCTCTAATTGCTCCTGATTAATGGCAGTTGGATTAATCAAATACAAATCACCCAACAACCAAAACTCCACCTGTTTGTCATCTTGCTTCAGCAGCTTTTTGGCAGCTTCAATAAATTCAACAATCCCCTTATCTTTTATCAACCGAGCCACAAACAAAAACACAAAAGGATCAGTTTTTAACTTATTCGTGCTAGGCTTATACTGACTGAGGTTAATTCCAGAGCCCGGTAGCAAGTCTGTTTTGCTTTCCTTTACTAGCTTTTTATCCACAAACAACTTCCTGTCATGAGGATTTTGAAAAAATACTTTATTGGCAAAACGCAGAGAAAAGCGATAAAGAAAACGGGCAATTTTCGATGATAAACCATTATTTAAAAAAACAGTTCCCAATCCAGAAATATTATTTATTGCAGCGATACCCGCCAGTTTAGCACCCAATGTTCCATAGATATTGGGCTTTATCGTGTACTGCAACACGACATCTACATTCAACCTTTTATAAAGTCTAGAAAATCGCCAAACAAGTAACAAATCTTGAAATGGATTAGTGCCTTTATTATTAATTTTAATCTCATGGTACTCATAACCCAAGTCCACCAACTTTTGTGAATAATCATCACGCGGAGCAATCAAAAGAATACGATAACCTTCATTGCGTAAAGCACCCAGCAAGCTCAATCGGAAATTATAAATATTCCATGAAGTATTGATGACAATTGCGATGGTTTTTTTAGACATCCCATTGCTCCCGCCACATTTGGAACATCAAAACAAACCTAGATTTGATTATACAGATATTCACAACTCTAAAAACCCACACCGTTGCACTTCTTCGTGCTCAAGTAACCGCATAAATTGGGGTGAAACTAATACTTCATATTCTTTTTCACTTATTGAACTTATTCGAGTTAAGCCTTTTTCATCTACACTCGCATTAGTCAGAGGATGCACCATCAACTCAGTCACACCAGTTTTCAAATTTTCAATGCATGATTTGTATAGTTCAAATGAAATTTCACCATTTTTAGGCATGTAATCGAACACACTGGTCAAGTATTTATTACTGGACAACCGACCAATCCATTTCTTATTATTTCTTGCATTTAATTTCTGTATGATAAACCGCCTAATGAATTTATTAA
>JALWML010000500.1 GCA_027083915.1 Lysobacterales bacterium
TCTTTAACGCCATCAATCACTTTCTGGGCATTTTCGCCAAATCGCATAACAATAATGCCACCAACGGTTTCACCTTCGCCATTAAGCTCGGCGATGCCTCGACGCATTTGAGGTCCTGTACCAATATCGGCAACATCTTTGAGTAATAATGGGATACCATTAACATTAGTTCCCAAGGGGATATTGCCAATATCGGTAGTATTTTTTAGATAACCAGTGGTTCTTACCATGTATTCGGCTTCTGCCATTTCGATGACTGAAGCTCCGATTTCTTGATTGCCTTTTTTGATTGCCATACCAATATGGGATAAGGGAATATTGTAGGCTCTAAGTTTTTCTGGATCAATTTTAACTTGGTATTGCTTAACCATGCCACCAACAGCTGTGACTTCCGAAACACCTGGAACAGTTTGCAGTTCATACTTCAAAAACCAATCTTGTAAACTTCGCAATTGTGATAAATCATTTTTACCCGTTTTATCAATCAACGAATAGATATAAACCCAGCCGACTCCTGTGGCATCAGGACCTAATTGTGGTCGAGCAGCGGCTGGAAGAGTCGGAGCCACTTGAGAAAGATACTCTAAAACACGCGAACGTGCCCAGTATAGGTCGGTTTTTTCATCAAAAATCACATAAACGTAAGAATCACCAAAAAATGAATAACCCCGAACAGTCACAGCACCTGGAACTGACAGCATGGCTGTGGTCATTGGGTAAGTGACTTGATCTTGCACCACTTGTGGTGCTTGTCCGGGATAAGATGTTTTGATAATCACTTGCACATCGGACAAATCTGGAATGGCATCAACTGGTGTATTTTTTAGGGCAAACAAGCCCACACCAACCAACATAAAAGTCCCCAACAACACGAAAAAACGGTTGCCTACAGACCATCGAATAATGTTTGCAATCATTATTTTTCTCCCGAATTGTTATCCATGGGCATGATGCTAGTAATAACAAAACCTTCATCTCGTACTTCAAAAGTAAACATGACGTACATGTCTTTCGTTAAATCATACATGCCAACGGTTTCATCAACCAAAAAATCTAAAGTCGCGGGACCGCGATTCCATTTATCAATTGCTTCACGTGATATATTTAACATGCGCATATCTTTCATGATGGAATTAATTGTGCCATTGACTGTGGCAGACGACACTTGTTTTTCTTCTTCGTGGTTCATGCGCTTGAAATCTGAAGTTTTAGAAGATTCAGAATCAAGCAAGAATTGAGCCGAAGTTACAACCTCTTCGCCTTCTTCTAAGCCTGATAAAATTTCAGTATAATCATCGCCTCGTCTGCCTGTTTTGACTTCAATGGATTTAAACTGTCCATCACCCAATGCCAAAACTACACGACTGGCTTTGCCAGAACGAATTACAGCTTGGCTAGGAACAAGCAATAAAGGCTGGTTCTCGTTGTGATGAATTTGAACTGAGGCAAACATGTTTGGTTTAAGTATTTCATCTGAATTTTGAAATTCAATGCGAACCTTTAGTGTTCTCTTTTTAGCATCCAATGTTGGATAAATATAGTTTATTTCACCATTCCAAGATTTACCTGGTACAGCATCTGTTTGCATCGTAACAGGTAGATTTTCTGCAATGTGAAAGATTTGGCTTTCAAAAACTTCTGCTTCAACCCAGATAGTACTGATATCTCCTATAGACATCAATGTCATAGCTGGCTTTACAAAAAAACCTTGACGGATATTTAACTTATCCACAAACCCACTTTGTGGTGCATAAAATGTTATATTTTGTTGTACTTTTCGGGTTTTAATTAACTGTGAAATAGCAGATTCGGGCAGCTGCAATGATTTTAATCTATCTTTAGCTGCATTAATTAACACTTTATTATTCCGTTTTAATGCCAATAATAACTCTTCTTGTGCATTGACTAAAGATGGAGAATAAATTGAATACAAGGCCTGTCCCTTTTCGACTTTATCACCGACTGCATTAACAAACAACTTTTCAATCCAACCCTCAATACGTGAATGTACATGCACTAGCTTATCTTCATCATAAGTAACATAACCCACCGTATTAATTTCAAAATGCAATGGTTTTTTAAGTGCCTTAGTTGTTCTCACGCCTAAATTGTTGACCACATCTGGATTAATACGAATAGTCCCAGGACCTTCATCACTGCCACCAACTTCATCCTCATAATAAGGGATTAAATCCATTCCCATGGGTGACTTTCCTGGTTTGTCACGACGGTAATTGGCATCCATTGGTGCGACCCAATATAAAGGTTTTTTCTCTTTGGGTGCGTCAGACATTGAATCTGTGCTTCCTGCTCCACCAGATGGTGATTTCACAAGGTTTATCATAAGCATTAAAGCTATACCAAAGGCAAAGCCGAGTATTAGTGTTATTATTGGTTTTTTCATTTTTTTGTTCTCCGTTCTTTCTCTTGTCATTCCCATGAAAATGTGAATCCAGTTCTAATTTTGGCTCTGGATTATTCACATCATCCTTGATATTTACCCTCGTCCCTGAGGGCTTGCGTGAAAATTCTTTCCTGAAGAATTTTTCCCGCATTCGCGAGGATGACAATTAGGAACACTATTTCATTATTAAACTTGTTTAAAGAAATAGTTAATTTGGGCTATAATTTTTTGTTTGTCTACAGCAATGTTTAACGCATCAATTTGTGCGTTGAGTTGGGCAATTCGAGAACGAACCACTTCCGCAA
>JALWML010000501.1:0-3789 GCA_027083915.1 Lysobacterales bacterium
CTCTTGTTTTATCATATATTGACTACTTAAGCAAAAAAAAAGATTATGTCAATGCAGGTATAGCAATTGATACACTGCCATTTATCAACCTTTTGCCCAAAGATTCAATGCGTTGCTTAGCAAAAAATCTTAACCATGATTATGGTTATGATGGTTATCCCGATGAAAATGTAATCAATTCAATGAGGTATTTTAAAAGTTATGATTATTTAATTATTGATGAGTTAATTAAATATATATCCGAAGGCATTGATAATGATGTTGATGGACTATATTTGATTAAAAACTTGATTTTATTTGTTCATAGTGCAGAAACGGCAAAAAAGCTTTTATACCCAATATCTAAAGCAGTTAAGGAGTTTAATTCTGTTGAGTATTCATTAGAGAGTGATTTTTTTGATGAAATTAGCCAAGTTAATAGGTATTTACTTATTCTATACGGCAAACTCCAAGCCATTATTCACGGTGATATTTAATAATAATCAAGAATAGTTATGAATTGGAAAAAAATACTGCTTGGAATTTTTAGTTTAAAACGCATTGTAATATTGATACTACTTATCTATATTCTTGCTACTATATTCGCTCACTTCTATGCACAAAAGCTTATCTTTCCTTACCACCAGAGTAGTTACGATGAAAAGGTATCAGGCTTAAAATTTCTTAAAACTGATGATGGTACAAAAATTGCGACACGGTTTTGGAAAGCCGAAAATGAAAAGCCCTTGATTCT
The DNA here is from genome assembly GCA_027083915.1 of Lysobacterales bacterium. Lineage (GTDB taxonomy): Bacteria > Pseudomonadota > Gammaproteobacteria > Xanthomonadales > Marinicellaceae > NORP309. The sequence goes on from JALWML010000501.1 coordinate 734, forward strand.
TTATTTTCATGGCAATTATATGGATATGGGGCATTTGGATGATATTGCTGAATTTCTCAATACGAAGGGATATTCGGTTTTGGCAATGGATTATCGTGGTTATGGTTTGTCTGAGGGAGAAGTTAAAGAACATAATGCTTATACTGATGCACAATTGCTTTATGATTATGCATTGAAAAGTGGTTATGATTCAGATTATATAGTTATCCTAGGGCGTTCGGTTGGAACGGGTGTTGCAACAAATCTTGCAGTGAATAATAAGGCGAAAGCTTTGGTGTTAATTAGTCCGTTTTTATCCACTTATCGGGTTATGACAAAATACCCATTGTTCCTTTTTGATAAGTTTAACAATAGTGCCAAAATCGATAATATTCATATGCCATTATTTATCATTCATGGCAGCAATGACCAAGTCATTCTTGCTTGGCACAGCCAGAAACTTATTGCAAACCACCAAGGCAAACACAAAAGGATATTAATCCAAGGAGCAGGGCATAATGATATTTATGATGATAAATATTTGTCTTTTGTTGATGAGATTGATTCTTTTATAAATTGAGATTCATCTAGTTTTAAGGACTCAGCTTGAAAATATTGAACAAAAAAAAGCGGATGAATAATCCGCTTTTTTATGTCTTAAAAATTATTTTTTACAAATTCATGAAACCACGTAGAAGCTCTGAACGACTTGGGTGACGTAATTTACGTAACGCCTTGGCTTCGATTTGACGGATACGTTCACGGGTTACGTCAAATTGCTTGCCAACTTCTTCAAGTGTGTGATCAGTATTCATGTCAATACCAAAACGCATACGCAATACTTTGGCTTCTCTTGGTGTTAAACCTTCAAGTAAATTGGTTACAGTATTGGTTAAGCCATTAACTGTAGCCGAATCTAGTGGTGATAAGATGTTGCCATCTTCAATAAAATCGCCTAAATGAGAATCTTCATCGTCACCAATAGGTGTTTCCATTGAGATAGGTTCTTTAGCTATTTTGATAACTTTGCGGACTTTATCCACAGGCATTTCAAGTATTTCTGATAACTCTTCTGCAGTGGCGTCACGGCCTTTTTCTTGCAACAATTGACGTGAGACACGGTTAAGCTTATTAATCGTCTCAATCATGTGCACAGGAATACGAATCGTGCGTGCCTGGTCAGCAATTGAGCGTGTGATGGCTTGACGAATCCACCACGTTGCATAGGTTGAGAATTTATAACCACGACGGTATTCAAATTTTTCAACTGCCTTCATTAAGCCGATATTTCCTTCTTGAATTAGATCTAGGAATTGTAATCCACGGTTGGTGTATTTTTTTGCAATAGAAATAACTAAGCGAAGATTGGCTTCAATCATTTCTTTTTTGGCACGTCGTGCTTTTGCTTCATTTACCGTAATGTTACGGTTAATTTCTTTAATTTCTGGAATGGTTAGTTTGTAACGTCCTTCCAAATACTTCATTTTAGTCTGTAATTTAACGATTTCATCTTTATAAACCGCTAAAAGTGTCGCATTTTTAGGGTTTTTCTCAATAGCTGTATCAATCCATGTTACGTCGGCCTCTTTGCCGATAAATGATCGAATAAATTTACCTCGCATCATGCCACATTGTTCGGTACAAATATTCATGATACGGCGTTCGATATAACGGATGTTCTCTTGTGCAATTTTGACTTGCATATTGTATTTGGAATTTAAACGCACTGAAAATTTAAATTCAATCATGATTTCAGAAATCTGATTCATGTATTTTTTCTGTATTTCTTGACCTAAGCCTTTTGTTTCTACAGATTTTAAAAACTTATTATAAATTTTCTTAATAGCAATCAGACGCGATTTAACTTCAGCAGGGTCTAGACCTTTATCGACTTCTTCCTCTTCAACTTCATCTGTTTCTTCAACAATATCTGTTGGTTTTTTGACCTTAGGAATAACGGCTTCTTCATGTGGGTTGTAAATATCTAATACCACATCGTGTAGCTTAAAGCCTTCTTCATCCATATCGGCAAGCTCTTCAATCATTGTTTCTGCAGTTTTCGGGAATTTGGCAATAGCCTCAATGATAAAATGAGCACTGCGTTCAATACGTTTAGCAATGGCGATTTCTTCTTTACGAGAAAGCAATTCAACAGATCCCATCTCGCGCATATACATTCGCACAGGGTCAGTTGTTCGACCTATATTAGCATCTACCGCAGATAATACTGCCATGGCTTCTTCTGTTGCTGTGTCATCGTCTTCCTTGGCGGCATCATCATTTAATAATATAGTGTCTTCATCAGGTGCTTCATCATAAACCTGAATGCCCATGTCATTAATCATTTGAATAATGTCTTCAACCATTTCAGTTTCAACAATGTCATCAGGTAGGTGATCATTAATTTCGGCATAGGTTAAATAGCCTTGGTCTTTACCTTTAATGATAAGGAGTTTCATTTGAGATTGTGAATTTTCTGTCATTGTTTCTTTTTCTTGCGGTTGTTCCATAAAATTATGCTTTTATAAGATTTGATTGGTTAATAATTCAACTAATTGCTGTTTCTCTTCATTGGTTAAACCATCGTTTGCTTGCTTTTGGCGTAATCGGTCTATTTTAATCTTTCGAATGCTTTTTTCAAAATGTTTTTTAATATCTTTTAGCTCTAAGAGCATTTGTTCGTCATTTAAGTTCAATGATGCCGATGTTAATGTACTTAAATGCGTATAAGTAGTCTCGTTTCTAAAGTTTTCCAATAATGACGCTGTATTTATATTGGGGCTCTGGCGGCATAATTCAACTATTTTTTGCAGAATCTCAACGCCATTTTGTGGTATTAGATTGAAATCTATATCTGGAGGGAAGTTGATTACTAAGTTTGGTTGATTTAATAGTATGGCAATGGCTTTTCTCACAGGTGTCCATTGATCAATACTTTGCATTTTTTTGTTTTTTGTTTTTGTTTTTGTTTTAAAATCAACAGTAGATTTGGCAATTTGACCAACTTCTTCGGTGAGTAATTTGCGAAATTGTCCTTTGGGTAATTCACTCAAATAAGAACGGCTTTTATCAATAAA
>JALWML010000501.1:3799-11403 GCA_027083915.1 Lysobacterales bacterium
TCAATAAATTGCGCTCTCCCATCTATGGTTTTGATGTCTAGCCCTTCTTGAAGTTTTCTTAATAAAAAAGTAGATAACATGGATGCGTTATTTAATTGTTGCTGAAAGGATTTTGCTCCATGTTCTTTTACATAAGTATCAGGGTCGTGTTTATCAGGTAAAAACAAGAATCGAATACTTTTATCGTCTCGATATATGGGCAAGGAAATAACCAGCGCCTTCCAAGCGGCGTCAATACCTGCTTGGTCACCATCAAAACAAAAAATTATTTCATCGTAGCTTCGTAATAAGGTTACAATGTGTTGTTGACTTGTTGCTGTACCTAATGTGGCAACGGCATTTTTAAAACCGACTTCATGCAAGGCTATAACGTCCATATAACCTTCAACAACAATAATGCTTTTAGACTGGCTGTGTTTACGAGCGATATTTAACCCATAAAGTTCTTTTCCTTTATGAAAGAGAGGGGTTTCTGGAGAATTGAGGTATTTGGGTTTTTGGTCTTTTTGTAGTGCACGCCCACCAAAAGCAATTACACGACCACGTCGGTCTTGAATTGGGAACATAATGCGTCCACGAAATTTGTCATAAATTCTGCCAGCATCATTTTGAGCAAGTAAACCAGCTTTTTGCAATTCATTTTGGTTGGTTTGACTGAGTTTCTTTAACAATCCATCCCATTGGTCGGGCGCATAACCCACTTGGAATGTTTGGCAGGTTTCATGAGAAATTCCACGGTTTTTAATGTAATCTTGTACGTTTTGGTTATTGCGAAAATGGTTTACAAAATAACGGTTGGCATTTTCAACTATTTGATACAGGTTTTTACTGTTGTTGTTTGTGCTGTAATTGCCTTGGTTGGGTACTTCCATGCCAACACTTTGTGCCAAGGTTTCTACAGAATCAACAAATTCCATGCCTTCAAATTCCATTAAAAAGCCAATAGCTGAACCACTTTTTCCACAACCAAAGCAATGGTAAAACTGTTTGTTTTGGCTAACGGTAAATGAGGGAGTGTTTTCAGTGTGAAATGGACACAGAGCTTGGTAGTCTTTGCCTGCTTTTTTTAAGGTTATACGCGGAGAAATAACATCGACAATATCCACTCGGTCTAATAACTGATCTATAAATTCTGAGGGAATACCTGCCATTAGATGATATGTTCTGTTGAATTGTGAAAAATTTTATCACACATCCTTGTGCGATTAAATGATTGAAGATGTCTTACGCTTGTAATAAATCTTTGATTTTCTGACTTAATTGACCCATATCCGCTTTTCCTGCAACCTGGGGTCTTAACATGCCCATGACTTTTCCCATGTCCTGCATGCCTTGAGCACCAGTAGCTGAGATAGCTTTTTGGATAAGATCTTCCAATTCTGATGAAGAGAGTTGCTCTGGTAAGTATTTTTCTAAAACAGCTATTTCATAAATCTCTTGATCAGCTAAGTCTTGTCTATCGGCATCTTGGTACTGTTTAGCAGAATCTTTACGTTGTTTGACCATTTTTATAACAATAGCAAGTACGTCATCATCTGATAACTCTCTTCTTTCATCAACTTCCACCTGTTTAATAGCGGCTGTTAATAAGCGAATAGTGCCGAGAAGTTTTTTCTCTTTTGCCCGCATAGCGGACTTCATGTCTTCTAAAATTTTCTCTTTAAAAGTCATGATTTAGTACATACGTTTGCGCATTCTTTGCATTCTTGCTTGACGTTCTGTACGTTTCACAGCTGCAGCACGCTTTCTTTTGCGTTCTTGAGTTGGCTTCTCATAAAATTGTCTTTTACGTGATTCTGCTAAAGTTCCTGCTCGCTCACATGAGCGCTTAAAACGTCTTAGAGCGATATCAAATGGCTCATTATCCCTTACTTTTACGCTAGGCATTGTGTACTGTCTCCAAATTTGTGGATGATTAAAAAGGCGAGTATTTTAACTCTGTTGATTCTAAATGACAAAGAAAAGTCTGTTATTTATCTGCTAAAAAGCGTTAAAATAGCTGTTTTTAGCAATTTCAGGGTTTATGAGCATAGAAAAACGCTACATTTTGGTTAAATCGAGGATAAATAATGATGCTGTTAAATTATTAGCCGTCAGTAAAAAACAGCCTATTAGCAAGATTCGTCAACTCTATCTATTGGGTCATTGTACTTTTGGCGAAAGTTATGTTCAAGAAGCGGTTGAAAAAATTAAAACATTAAGTGATTTAGCAATCGAATGGCATTTTATTGGTCCGATTCAATCCAATAAGACAAAATACCTTGCTCAGTATTTTAACTGGGTACAATCGGTAAGTTCTTTGAAAATATTGAGTCGTTTAAATAAACAACGTGACCCAAATCGTGGAAAACTTAATGTGTTACTGCAATTAAAAGTAGGTAACGAGGAATCTAAGAAAGGTTTTAATGATAATGAATTGCTGGCTATATGCGAAAAGAAAGAAGATTTTGAAAATATTTGCATTCGTGGTTTAATGTCAATACCTAAACCAAGTGATGATTATAATGTTCAATTAAAGCAGTTTTCTCATTGTAAAGATGTATTTGAACGGATGAAGGCATTTGTTGATGTGGATACTTTGTCTTTAGGGATGTCATCAGATTTGGAGGCTGCTATTGCCAGCGGTTCGACAATGGTTAGGGTTGGAACAGATATTTTTGGAAAAAGAGAGTAGTGTGTATGAATGTAAATAGTGGAAATAGAAGAGTGGGTTTGTTGATTGGTTTTATCTGTATGTCGGCTTTTGTCGCCGTATTTTTTGTTGAGCCAATTGCTCAAGATTCTGCCTATCATAATTTTGCTGATACTAATGCTTTCTTTGGGATTGCAAATTTTTGGAATGTTGTCTCCAATATTCCATTTTTGATTGTAGGTCTAATGGGCTTGTCTCAGCTTAAACGTTTAAACATAATACCTGAAATGGGACTGGCTTACTGGTTATTGTTTTTTGGTGTGGCTTTAGTGGCTTTTGGATCAGGTTACTATCATTTAAACCCAAACAATAAAACATTGGTTTGGGATAGGTTGCCTATGACAATTGCTTTTATGTCCTTGTTTGCTGTTATTATTGCTGAGTTTATTGATCGGCAAAGAGGTAGTTTGTTGTTGTTTCCATTGTTAATTGCAGGAATTGTCTCAGTATTGTTTTGGTTAGTCACTGAATCACAAGGAGCTGGCGACTTGCGCTTTTATGCGCTTGTACAATTTTTGCCTATAATTTTGATACCTTTGATTCTATTGGCTTACCCGTGTGAGTTCACAAAAGTTTCTGCCTATTGGTGGCTGTTATGTGCTTATATCATAGCTAAATTATTGGAGTATTTTGATAGGCCTATTTATCAATTCTTCAATCAACAAATGAGTGGGCATGCTATTAAACATGTAGCAGCAGCTTTAGGTATGTATCTATTGTTGCGAGGTTTTCGCAATCGCTTGACTACGGTTACTATTACCAACTAAGGTTTTTGTAACAGGGTTGCAAGAACTGCTTGTCGAATTAATACGCCATTGGCAACTTGTTCGAGTATTACTGAGGGTGTATTATCAGCAATTTCGGAAGATATTTCTACTTCTCGATTTATTGGGCCTGGGTGCATAACAATGCAAGCATGATTGGCTATGGCAAGAGTTTTTCGATTTAACCCGTAATCTCGGTGGTAGTCACTTAAATTTGGGATGGAATTATCTGCAATGCGTTCTTTTTGTATGCGCAACATGACAATGACATCGGCATTGCTTAATGTTTCATCCATGTTCTGGCAAATAATGCCTTTGTCAGAATGTTCTGGAAGGAGTTTTTTTGGTCCGTATAAGTGTATTCTTTGGTTGTCAAGAATATGTAGGATATCTATTAATGAATTGGCAACCCGTGAATGCTTAATATCGCCAATGATAGCAATTTTCAGGTCTTCTATTTTCATTTTATGTTGTAAAATAGTATAGGTGTCTAATAAAGCTTGTGTAGGATGTTGATTGTTGCCATCACCTGCATTGATAATTTTTATATCTGGATTGAGCCATTGTTGAATTTCTTTACCAATATGGTTTTGGGAGTGTCTGACGACAAAGGCATTAATATCCATTGCTTGTAATGTTTGAATAGTATCTTTTAGAGTTTCTCCTTTTGCTGTTGAACTCCTGGCAAGGTTTAAATTAACCACATGTGCTCCTAAACGTTTGGCAGCTAATTCAAATGATACGAGTGTTCGAGTGCTGTTCTCAAAAAACAAATTAGCTACAGTTTTACCACGAAGTATTTTTCTGTTCTTCTTTTTAGAGTTGGCTTTGATTTCATCGGCTTTTAGAAATAATTGCACAATGTCTTCTTTTGATAAGTTTTTAATGTCAATAAGGTTGTTCATATTAATGTATCCAAAAAGCGTTGTAATATATTTTTAGCTGCGTGGGCATCAAGGCTTTTGCCGTGTTTTCTCTTAGCATTTCCCATCGCTCGAGCTTGAGCGAATTCCTCTTGAACTGCCATTGAGCTGTAACGCTCGTCGACTTCATGTATTGGAAGCTTATAGCGATTTTTTACTTTGTTAGCAAAATTATGAGCTTGCCTTGTTGTTAGTTGTTCTTTTCCATCTTCTGTTAATGGACGTCCAATAATTATAGCTTTCGGTTGCCATTGATTTATTATTTTGTCCAATTCATCCCATGAAAATTTATTTTTTACTCGAATGGTTTTTAATGCCGAAGCCGTTTTGGTAATGGATTGACCTACGGCAACACCAATATTAACTAATCCATAATCTATGCCTATATAATTAGGCATGAGCAATACCTGAGATGGTTTTATAATCATTAATGCCAATAAGGGATAAGGCTTTTTGCCATTTGTCTTGAACGGGTGTGTCGAATATTAATTCTAGATTGATGGGGCAGGTTAACCACGTATTTTGAGCTATTTCGGCCTCAAGTTGACCCTTATCCCATCCAGAATAGCCTAAAATAAAGTGCCATGTGCTGAAAAACTGATGGCTTGCTATCTTTTCAAGCAAGTCATTTGATGTGGTAAGGGTCAGGTTGTTGGTTAGATTAATAGAACTTTTGAAGTGTTGATTGTCATGATGTAATAAAAATCCACTGCTTCTGTTGACAGGCCCTCCTTCAAGAATTTGTAAATTGTCATGAGGTTGCGATAAGCCAAGTTCACTAAAAACTTGGTTGGTGTCAATGCCTTCAATTGGGTGATTTATGACTAATCCCATAGCACCATCACTATTGTGTTCGCACACGAGAATAACGGCTTGTTTGAAACGGTTGTCTTGCATATCTGGGAGAGCAATAAGTAGTTGATTGTTAAAGTTCATTATTTCTGTTTTAGTTTGTTACCTGGTAAAAACTGCCACGTTCTGGTTATATAAAGTATGTCTATGTTATTCGCATTTTCAGGAATTGCCTCAAAAGGTTCTGCTAAATAGACTAAATGAATGGCGGCATCATCAATAGCCTTGAATCCAGAGGATTGTATTATTTTGACCTCTTTGACATAACCGTCAATATTTATGCCTACTGACATAACCAAAGTGCCTATGAAGTTTTTTTGTCTAGCCTCTTCAGGATAGTTCAAATTGCTAACGCGTTCAATTTTTTTAACCCATGTTTTCATGTAATTTGCAAACTCGTATGATTTAGTGCTAGCTGATAAATATTTAGACTTGGGTCTTTTAGCATATTTTTCTTTTCGATTCGAAATATTGTTTTCCAGCTTTGCCAATCGTTGTTTTTTTGTCAACTGTGTGGATTTGTTTTTTGGATTTTTAGATTCTTGTAGTTTTTTAGCACTTTGTATTTGTGACCTAGAGTCGTTGGTCGTTACTAACTCTAAGTTTTTCGATTCTTGAATATTAGGAATGTTTTCAGTCTGTTCTTTGAGGTGATTGCCTTGATCATCAACAGCTATTCCTGTTTTTATATTTTGAGGTCTGACACTTTTTTTTGATTCACCACCGCCTTGTTGGTTGTTTTTGGCTAAATAATCGGCTTTGTCAGGCTCTTCTAAGCTTTTTTGTTTGGATAAAATAATGTCAAGGCTAGGTAATGAGTCATTTTTGTTATTGTCATCAAGTGTAAAGACAATGCCCAGAACTAGAGAACTCACTAATAAAGCACTCAGGGTGAATGTTAAAATGTTTTTGTCAGTAGTAGAAATGGAATGCATTAGTTCACTAGTTTTTCAATCTCATCAAAAAGTACGCCTGCAATGTTTAAATCAAACTGTTTATCAAGTTCTCTAATACACGTGGGGCTGGTAACATTAACTTCTGTAAGGTGTTTGCCAATAACATCTATGCCGGCAAATAGAATTCCCATTTCTTTTAGTACTGGACCGACTTTTTCACAAATTTTATAATCACTTTCGGATAAAGGTTGACCTACTGCTCTTCCTCCCTTGGCTAAATTGCCTCTGAAATCATCGTTTGATGGTATTCTAGCTAATGCATAATCAACTGGTTTGCCATTGATTAAAAGAATTCTTTTGTCTCCTTGAGTGATCTCAGGTATGTATTCTTGAACCATTGTTGTTCGGGTGCCATTATTTGTTACTGTTTCGATTATAACATTGAGGTTCTTGTCATTTTTTCCTGTTTGAAAGATAGAAGATCCTCCCATGCCATCCATGGGCTTAATAATGACTTTGTCCAATGTTTTGGCAAATGCCTTAATGTGCTTGGGGTTTTTTGAAATTACACATTTAGGGCTGAAGTCTGGAAAATATTCAGTAAAAAACTTTTCATTGGCATCTCTTAATGACTGAGGGTCGTTGCAAATTAGCACACCTTTTTCTTTTGCTAAGTCAAGGATGTAAGTATCCATGATGTATTCCATGTCGAATGGAGGATCTTTTCGCATCATGATAACATCAAGGGTTGTGAGATCAATTACTTGTGAAGAATGGTATTCAAACCACCTAGTGGTGTTGTCAAATAACTTGATTTGTTTAGAAGAGGCAAAAGGACGGTGGTTTTTGACAAATGTATCATCCTGTGTGAAATAATGTATTTCATAGTTTCTTGCTTGTGCTTCTAACATCATAGCAAATGTTGAATCTTTTTTCGTGTTAATTTCTTCAATGGGGTCCATTAAGAATCCAATTTTCATGACGGTTATCTCATTTGTTAGTTTGTTATTTTGTTAATTATACTCAACTGAAATTTATAATCACTTGAAAAGTAGTATTAATTGATTTCTTGTGAATAAAGAGCTGTATTATTCCATTAGTTGCAAACTGTAACGATGAGACAATGCCTATATTGTTTCCCTAACTTATTAAGATATAAAGAAAGGTCGCCATGCATTCGTTCATCACTTAGATATTTTTGCTTGATGAAGGATAACTATTGCAAGGTTAATATCTAAATCTCGATATAGAAACGTATTTGAATGTATGTGTGGTTATTAGGTGTTAATAAAAACTAAAGACAGTTATTGGCGATGAGATTTTGGTGGTTTCTTAGGTGAGCCAAAGACTTTTGCTCACATCGTGTTTTATATATCGAGATTTGAGTATTACAAAGAAAATGAAAAAAAATTAAGAAAAATGATTTTTAGATTTGAAATAAGAAAAAAAATAAGTTATTTTGTTAAAATATACATAC
>JALWML010000502.1 GCA_027083915.1 Lysobacterales bacterium
TTCTAATGAGGAAATAACCGCGTTAAGCCAATGGATAAAAACCAACCTTGGTGCCGATGTTCCCTTGCATTTTTCAGCCTTTCATCCCGACCATAAACTATCAGACATCCCAGCCACACCAGTTGCAACCCTCAAAAGAGCGCGTCAAATTGCACTAAAACAAGGGTTAAATTACGTTTATACAGGCAACATCATCGACGTTGAAGGGGACAGCACTTATTGCCCCAAATGCCATGAAGCTGTGATTATAAGAGATTGGTATAAAATCATAAAATACAAGCTCACAACCGATGCGCAGTGCCCTAATTGCGGTACAAAAATTGCCGGTTATTTTGATGCCCAGGCTCAACATTTTGGCGCCAAAAGAATCCCGATTAAAATTAATAAAGTTTAGACTTACTGAATCCACAACTTGCAATTTTAAATTTAGATCTAAAGAAAAAGCTACACCCAACTATTAAGACAGCCGTTTAGTAAACCCTTCATTGCTATTTATTCCCAGATCTTATCAAGCAATGCAGCGACTCCCAACCCGCAAGGCGTGACCAATAGGTACGAAACAGCCAATCAAGACGAAATAGCCCTGATTTTAGCCATAATTGAATCATTATTTACTAACAAGGTGATTCTAATGGCACGATTTTTCAAATTATCAGCTTTTACAATTTACAGTTTTTTATGTTTTGGTGTAGCAGCTTATGCATTTTATTATTTATTCAAAAGTGTTAGCCCTAATGATTTTATGGCAAGCAAATTTGCTAAAGCAGGCTTAGAAATCCCCGCGCATTTCTTTGGAGCAGGTTTATCTTTATTACTTGTACCATTTCAATTGAGCAAAAAATTAAGACGTTATTCACAAAAGATCCATAAGAGAATTGGTTACACCTATGTTATCGCTATTTTATTTGGCGGCATATCAGGCTTTGTTATGTCATTTAATGCCACAGGTGGTGTATTTGCCCAATGGGGCTTTCGCATGATGTCAATACTTTGGTTGATAGCAACATTTAAAGGCGTTGCTTATGCAATGAATGGAAATATTAAACAGCATAAAAAATGGATTTATCGCAGTATAGCTTTAACTTCAGCAGCGATAACCTTTCGTATTTACTTAGGGGTTGGACTTGGTGTTTTACACTTACCCTTTTTAACAGTTTATCCACTCATTTCATGGGCCTGCTGGGTGTTGAATTTAATAGTTTGTGAAATTGTTATTTATACTATTAACCCAGCGGTATAATACCGTAATTCAGGACGATAAGAAATTCTCATATCAAGGAATATTATTGCAGGGTTAGTCACTCTATCTCAAAATAATATGATGCAGAGATGAGGGTTTCTTATCGTCCCAACTTATTGATTTTATTATGATTGGTCTAAGCCTATTCGCCCTTGGACTGCGTTATCAGCACTTGCTTTAGAATGACTAGAACTTCGTGCTGATGCCTTGCCAAGAACAAATAGGCTTAGACTGAATTTGCGGTATTATACCGCTGGGTTAATATTTATCAACGTCAGCCAAAGATGCGATTTGCCCCTGCCTAAATATACTAGGAGTTTGATGGGTTATCTTTTTAAAAGCACTGTTGAATGTAGATTTTGAGTTGAATCCACATGCGTAGGCGATGTCTAGGATGCTTCGTTTGTTTTCTGTATCGAGTAGCATGGTTTTTGCTTCACTTATTCGTAAATCATTGATGTAATCACGAAAGCTCATGTTGTGAACTCGATTAATAAACAATGAGATGAGGTATTCGGGGTAACCTGATTTTTTTGCTAGTTGTCCAATAGTCAAACTGGGTTGCAGGTGAATTTGTTCATCATGGATGAGTGTGTCTAACTTGATTTTAACTTCGTCAAATCGGCTGTCATCTGTTTTGTTCTTTGATTGTATGGGTTTTACTTCGGGCACACTTTGTTGCATTAAACTTAGATAACCAACAAGTATCATCCACAATGCCACGGCAACATAGATAAACCAACTGTCAAAGCCAGGTATTGGTAACACCCATTGTGCAACAGCGATTAACCAAATAACCACTTGTGAATATCCCATTACTTTTAACCAGAGTAAATCCACATCTTGGGTGTCGACTTGTTGTTGGTTGAGGTTTTTTCGGTAAGTGCGAATGAGTAATAATCCAGCAACCACATAACTGATACTGTAGATATCCAATATTAAATTAAAGTGCTTGAAATCAACAACTGTTTTATTGACAGGGTCGATGATGTAGGGAATATTGATAAAGGTAAAAAAGAGAAAAGCGGTGAAGTGAATAATATCTTTGAATTTGAGTGGAATTTTGGTCACTAATGTCCGAACATAGAGATAAAACAAACTGCCATACAAAAAGGGAAATAGCTGAACCAAGATAAAAGGGCGTAGTACAAAACTACGAATGCCATTGAGGTAGAGGGCTTTTAAGCTTAAATCTAATGCCATCAGAACCAGCCAAACCGCTAAAACATGGTTACTGCTATTATTGGCTTTCCGTCGCCATAAGGCAATAGCAAGAATAAAGCCTTGTACTGCACCGATAAAATAGATTGTTGAATAGTTCATGCTTTAACTTTGATAAGACGTTTAAACGGTGACCAACTGACAATAAACAATGCCAACCAAATGCCTGTAAAAGTCACTTGATGACCTAAAGTAAATGGTACATTTTGGATAAGTTTAAAATAAAGTGGTGCAAAGC
>JALWML010000503.1 GCA_027083915.1 Lysobacterales bacterium
GAATATAAAAGTACAAGTAATCTTGATTGTTAGCTCTATCGGTTAATCGACCCTCATAACTTGTGCCATTATCTGCATCCAAGACATTAGTCCTTACATCGCTTCCACGACGACTCATACCATCGGGAGCAACATCTTTTTGAACCAACCACCGTTCAAAATTATGCAACCATGGTTTTCCTGTCCAATTAACATCATTTGTCGGTGTGTTATCGACAAAAAACCGGTCTTCGTATTCACGTAAAGAGACCCAAGCATCGGGTGAATTATTAACCTTTTTGCCTAATTCATGTTCAACCCAATTCCAATGGGTTGCATAGGGAGTCATATAACTATCAACCGTTTCGACCAACAAATGTGTACTACGTAACTGCAATGCCTTAAGATTTGACATAACAACCGCATAATAAGGATCAGCTGTGTTAAAGCCACAGGCGTTAAAACATTCGTTTTCATTACCAATGACATAATTTTGACTATGTACAACATAATTTTCATCAATTGTCACATGTCCATCGGCTTGAATATGCGAACCATAAGCAGGTGTTTCATTTAAATGGAAGTTAAACAATTCTGAAATGCCATTGCGTACACCCATGCCAGCATCGACTGCCTCTTTAGCATGTAACTCAAAAGCACCTGATGATTCATTTTGAAAATCAAAAGGATAATCTTGTCCTGTGTACATAAGTTTGCCGTGCTGAGCGCCTAATATTGTGGTCAATGAAGTACGAATATCTGCCAGCCATCTCATTAAGTTGGCTGCGGTTACTGAGCCATCTTGAAATGCCTGCCACATGACATCAAAATCAAATTCGCCATAGAAAAAACCGCCAGGAACATAAGCAAACTCAAATTTAGGGTCATCCTTAACTCCCCATGTTTGAAAAACGTGTTGGTACATGGTTTTGGCATGATTCCACACGCAGGTGTTCCATAAAGGAATATGCCTATCTTGTTGTGAATGATCAAGCCACCTTTGACCAGCTGGGATATTGCAATCAGCCAAAACCCATGCTGGAACCCATTGTTCACCAGAAAGCCAAATACGTAACCAATAGTGTCCTGCTTGGCTTTGTTGATTAGCAAAGCTATCAAAATTAAATGTTTCTCCACCAGCAACAACTTCCGTCCATGTGTCGGTATTGGTTTGCGAATAAACCCCTTGTGCAGGATTGATTTGACGCCAAGTGACATCAATGGCATGGTTATTTATATGAAAGGCAGGGCTGGAAAATTCATTGAAATAAACATAATCAGAGGTTGGTGTGACCCAAGCAGGTAAAGACCAGTCATCACCATTAGTAATGGTAGCTGCCTGAGTAGAAATAGAAAAAAATAGTACAACAATAAACCGAAACATAACAGTTCCTTAAAAATTTTGGATAATATACCACAAGGTCCATTAAAATTTTGTGAACTACTGTGGCAAAATATTCAATTGTTTCAAGGCATTAATTGTTATGTCTTTTCGTTTTTTATTTAATGTTTTTTGGTATTTTCCATTTGGGCTGATATTTGTGGCAAAAAAGTAAACGTTATCCTGACGTTCCAAATAACCAACATACCAGCCATTATGCTTTTCGTTATTAATTGACAAACCTGTTTTAGCTCGTAGTGTGAAATTATTATTTTGATTGACAATAAACAACTCTTTAAAAATTAGTTCTGTGTTTTTTGAAATGGGCAGTTTTGATAAGTAAAGTCGTTTAAGAAAGTCAATTTGTTCAAACTGAGAAATTTCTGAGTTGCCTGTTAACCAAAATTTATCAATATTATCTGCATGAATATTCATCGTTCCATATTCGAAGCTATTTACTATTTTATTCATTCGATTCACTCCAATTTTTCGAGCAATTTCCTGATAACAGGGTACGCATGAATAATGAAAGGCTTGTTTGAGTGTTAAATCTTGTTGCCAAATTTTATAATCTCTTTTCTTACCATCCCATTTGAGTAGGGTATTTTCGTTTCTTACGATACCTAAATCTAAAGCAATTAATGTATGAGGGATTTTGAAAGTGGAGGCAGGTAATCTGCCAACTTGAGCCCAATCAAAGTCATTGGAGTAATAATGGTTGTTTTTTAAATCATAAATCAGAATTGAACCTTTAATACTGTCATCTTCACTAATGCTTTGAAAAGAGTAAGGAGTATATAAAATTTCATTGACGTTATTTTTAATTGTATTTTGACAAGAACACAATAATAAGGTGATAATAACTAATTTAATCCTAGACATAAAAGTGCTAATAGACGTGAAGAAAAATGTAATTATACATTTTAATTATAATCAAAGTCGAATAATAGAGACCTTTGCATAACTCTGGGGCGGTGGAAAAAAGAATGAAAAAAGATCCAATCAAGGCAAAAAATGAGTCGAATAGCTCGCTATTTGCGAATTTTTTACCGCAGAGTGGAGTTTTTTACAACTTTTTTACTCGTTTCACGAGTTGTGCAAAGGTCTCTAATATAGAGGTAACCTATAATCTTAAAAAAACATGGCTAAAATAATTGAAGAAGTGGCATCAGTGGATGATTTTCTTTACTTAAGAAAAATATCTGGATTAACTCCAAGAACGCAAGAAGCTGCCATAAAAGGTCTTCCGAACAGTTTATATTAACCCTGCGGCATAATACCGCAAATTCAGTCTAAGCCTATTTGTTCTTGGCAAGGCATCAGCACGCAGTCCT
>JALWML010000504.1 GCA_027083915.1 Lysobacterales bacterium
GTACCGATAATGTTTTACTTGATGTTAAATATGGCAATGATTTTTGCTTTCCTGGAAGTTGCGACCCATTAGATGCTCAACCTATTAGCGTTTCAGGAACGAATACAACCAGCAATAAAAACTTCATCTTAAAAACAGCCTATATGCATATGTTTAGTGATGATTTTGAGTAGATTGACGCTAAGGCGCTTGAACTTTCCAAGCGCCTTTTTATTTAGAGACCTTCCATTAATTCATCCATCGCATCACAGGCTTCCTGTGGGTCAGAACTGCTGCCCAACTTTTGGATTTCTTTCATTTTACCTGACAGAGCCATGATTTTGCTCATGTCGCCTGAAGTCATTAGGCTTTGCATTTTTTCGGCTAACTCTTCGCCTTTTGCTTTGACATCCTCTTTAGTGCTACAGCTTGAGCCACCACATGAAGCCAATGCAAAAGTTGCTAGTATGGCAATAAGTTTTAATAAATTTTTATTCATTAGGATTTCCTCTTTTTTAAATAATCAATTACGTCATTTTTCTTTTCATAACTATCTAACCACAATTTGAATGCATTTATCTTATTAAATGCCTCTCCAAAGTGATTTTTGACTCTTTTTTCCGTTTTTTCCTCAATAGTATTACCCTAATCCCGATATAGAAACATGAAATAGAGTGCTATCACTTGGTACGTATAGCGAATCTAAAAAATACGTTGCCACCTTATTGGTGGTTAGGCATTTTTTGGATTTGTTAGGCGTGCTAAGGGGTTGTGCTCTAATCGTGTTTTCTATATCGGGATTAGGGTTATGCAATAAATGATTTTGCCACTGGTCGGAAAAAATATCGTCCAAGCGTTGGTACAAGTCAAGTTGTTGCAGTAATTGCCACTCACCAGAATCAATCCATGTTTCATAACACCTAAAACAGAGATCAAGGCGGTTATGAGTTTGATTACTAATTTTATATTTTGTCATAAAACCAGCGCATTTTAGGCAATGCAATAACTGGCTTGTTTCATCAATCTCACAAATGCCACTGCTTTGAACATCGGAGCTTTTTTGAGTTGCTCGCCATTGAATAAATTGAACAATTGATAGCAAGGCTCCGTTACAATTATCGCAACTCAACGCCACTAGCCCATTATCTAATTTTTGAGGTTTTAAATGATAACCTTTGCATTTAGGGCAGTTCATTTTAATAATCCAACTCATTCATCATCTCATCCATTAGCTCACATGAGCGTGAGATATTAGGAAAACCTTCTTTTTTCATACTTTCCAAATTTTTTATTTTTCTCATTAAAGATTCAGCATTAAGTTTACTGTCTTTTGCTGTACTTGCATGAATAAAAGCTTTTGAAAGTTCATAGGCTCTGTCTTTAACATCTCCTATTGTTTCACAAGGCTTTCTGGATGTATTGAAATAATAATATCCAGCAGCCGCAATTAGTCCAATTATGATTAGGTTTTTCATGATTTATCACCTTTCTTACCATTGGTTTTCTTTATTACCGTTTTCACTGACTTTGTTGCACTCAACTCATTGAGCTTTTCACTTAGTTTTGTCACTTCTTCTAAAACTTCCATATTGATTTCCAGCTTTTTATTCATAGCTACTACTATTGGCACAAAAGAATTGGTCATGGTTTCAGAAAGTGATGAAAGAGCATCACCCAGTGCCGGCAATGGGTTATTGACGACTTCGACATCTAAATTGAGTTTCTCAATGGCACTGGTAATGGCTTTGACTTGTCTATTAGTTGATGTTTTTGCCTTGGCTTTATCGCTTGTAATGCTTTGCGATAAATTATCCAGATTATCTTTTAAACCCGAAATTTGTGAGGCAATTTTAGTTGCACCATCTTCATCACCAGCAACAGAATTGCGGATTTTGAATTCGGTCTTGATGGCATCCCAGCGCTTGGCTTCTTCATCGCTTAAAATACCACGCAATTCTTTGAGTTTGAGTAAATTTTCTTCAGCACCAGTGGTTAATAATTGCGCTTCGCCAACATAATGATCATCAATCAATAACTGCAATTCATTTTCATCCATAATCGCAACAATCTTTTCTGCCATCTTATTCATGTTTCGGTAAGAACCTTGTAATTTAAACGGTGGTTCTTGGCGGTATTTATCATCCATGGCAGCCGAACGAATATATTCTTGATTAACCGATAAGATAACTTCTTGAACTTTGAATAAGGCTTTTAGAACGGTAGTTATTTCGTTGATTTCACTTCCTGAATAACTGTAAGATAAATCCGATGTGGCAATTTCTTTGCCTTGCGCTTTATCCATCAGTAAATACAAGTCATTCATATCACGCAATGCCAAAGGTGCGAGAACTTTGTTTGAGGTTAATGAGTTCTCGATATAACTCATAGCGAATATGTCTTGTTGACCACTAAGCACATCACCCAAATTATAAACATCGGCACGATTAGCCAACATGTCAGGAATTTTGAACACTTCTCCTGATTCGGTGTAAGGGTTTCCTGCCATAATGACACAGAATTTCTTACCGCGTAAATCATAAGTCTTAGGCTCGCCTCGCCACACACCTTCAATTCGACGTGTGCCATCACATAATGAGATGAATTTTTGTAAAAATTCAGGATGCGTGTGTTGAATATCATCCAAATACAACATGGCGTTATTGCCCATTTCTAAGGCGAGATTAAGTTTTTCAAGCTCTTGTTTTGCCGTAGCATTAGGTGCATTGGCAGGGTCTAATGATTTAACATCATGTCCAAGTGAAGGGCAGTTAATTTTCATAAAGTTTAAGCCCAACCGATTGGAAACGTATTCCATTAGTGTAGTTTTGCCATAACCTGGAGGTGAGATTAACATTAATAAACCCATTAAATCTGTGCGTTTTTCAGCACCTAATGCGCCCATTTGTTTGGCGAGGTTATCGCCAATAATAGGCAAGTAAGATTCGTTGATAAGCTTATTTCGCACAAAGGAGGACAAAGGTCGTGCTTTGAATGATTGTAAATTCATCGAGGCCTTTTGCGATTCCATGATAGTGGTTTTGACATTTTTGAATTCATTGTAAGCAGGCACAATTTCCTTGGTGTAATGACTTAATCTTTCGATAAATTCATCGACTTCAAAAGCAATGGTTCTATCGTTTATATTGCTGTGGTCGCCTAGTAAATTTTGGGCTTCACAATGCATGTCCTTTGGGTTTTTACTAAAGGCATCGCTAGATTGCATCAATATATTAACGATGGCTTCATTCAAATAGCGTTTGTTTTGAGCTTGTTGGGATTGTTCAATCAGACCCGATAACCAATAACCAACATACTGCCATTGTCCTTTGGGCGAATCTTTAAGATCTGCTAATGTGGCGTTAAAATCTGTGCTCTCGGTGCTGGTTTTGAAAAAGGTATGCAGTTGTTCAACTAAACCTGCCGCCTTGTGTGACACATCGAATTGTTTTTTATCAACAATCAAAAAGTTAATTAAATAATCCGCCGAGTTAAACAATAAAGTTTGGTCAAATTCCATGTCATATTGGTGGTAAAAGTTCTGTATTTTAGTTTGTAGTTCGCATTTTAAATCATTCAACATTTGTACACCGCCAAAAGCTTGATGAATTTTGCTGGCAGTTTTGGCTTGTTTGTTGATAAATCTCTTAAGTTTTTCATCTCCAACGTTGAGCCAATAATAACTGGCAACAGCACGAGCAGATGGGCTGAATCGTAATAAAGGTTGGGCTTTGTATTTTTCTAAAAGACTATTCAAAATCATTGTCGCATCGTTATCGTGTACGCCTTTTTCATATCCTTCTTGGTAACGAGGTGAGGCATAGTCCTTAACTATTTGTGCAAGTGCTTTATCGCTTTCAAGTAGTTTGTCTAGATTTAAGTCATTGTTGTTTTCTAAAGCATCGGTAAAGATGGAGTAAGCCAGATATTCAGCACGGTAAATAATGTTGTTTTCAGAAACCAAGGTTTGTTGCCAAAATTCACTCAAGTCATTAAGCAAATCATTTTCTACAGTTTCGTAATATTCAGTACCCGATAAATGGAAGGCAAGTTTGCCGTCTTTGGGTAAAATGGTTAAATCCAAGGCTTGGGTATTGACACTAAACTTGTGTTTGCCAAATTTAATGGCATTACCACCATCTTCAAAGATGTCTTTTTTATCGCGCAGTGAACGTATCGCCTGTTCTTTTAAGGCTTTGAGTTTAGCCTCAACATCATCAGCTTTGATGCTGTCGTCAATTTCACGTAATTTTAGCACTAAATCGCCGACTTTCATCACCGTTGGATCAGATGAAAAATAGGTATTGAGTTCGTCATTTTCAGTAAATTTTAAACTGCGTTTTTCAATGCTTTTTAAGATGCGTGTCGCTGCTGTTTGCAATGATTGGGCTTTGCGTTGCCTTTGATCTAATAGGGTCTGCTTGCGTGCTTCAAAGGTTTCATGCAGTTCATCACGTTTGGCATATATTTGGTCTAAAAACTCATCATTTTCACTAAAGATGCTTTCCTGTTCTTCTAATTGCACCAGTAATCGAGCCAATTGTTCATCACAGGCATCGGGTGTGTCAGCATTGGAGACACCGTTGGAGATGCTTTGCGATAAAACGGCAAGTTGTGCGCCAAATTCGGCAACCGATTCACCTACGGACAATTCTTTGCTAGTTAATTTAGCATGGGCTTTGGTTTGGTTAATGCGACTGTATATTGTTGAAACCGATTGTAAAATCTGCGTTTTGACCGTTGTGTCATCAATTTCTAAACCATTAATTACTTCACTCAAGGCATCTAAGCCATGGCTCATTTCATCGAGTTGATCTAAGATTGGTTTTAAGTCTTTAACGGTTTTAATTTTTTCTATACTTTCGTGAACTTCATCAACAAGCTTGCTGTAATAGTCCATCGAATTTTCTTGCGACAAAAACTCAACCGTGCGCTTACCTAAATCATCGATTTCCTTATCCACTTTGGCTGAAATGTTATCGAGTTTTTCTAAGTCAATATAACGGTAGTCTTTGAGGGAAAGTAAATGCCCTTTCTGGCGTTTAAGTTTTAACAATCCATCGACAAAAGGAGCTGGTGTATCCCAGTTTGAAATAGCTATTTCTTTGAGTAAAGCTTTAAGTTTACTTTGAGCTTCCTTTAGGGCAAGCGAGGATTGTTCACTAATGGCACGAACTTTTTCAAATTCATCCAAGACAAGTTCGGATGTTTGCCCAATCTCATTGAGTTGCTCTGAGAACTCTCCAACTTCATCACTTTCCAACCAATAATAGCTGTCGGTTACGCGTTGAATATTTTTAATTAAATCTTCATAAACCAAAATACTGGGTTGTTGTTCACTTATCATCTTAGTGATGGTGTAAAGCTCTGAAATCCCTTGCACTAATTCGGCATTGCCTATTGTGGCTAAAAAGGTTTTTTCGCTGCTGTTGGCTATGGAAAATTCTTCACTTGTATAAGGTGTTTGCCAAATTTGCATGGGATGAATACGTGTGGGTTCGCTGGATTCACTTCGAAATATTATCATCTTGCCATCATCATACAACGAATAACCATGACCAAATATTGGGCTGGAGAGTTCCTTGCGAATCATATTGTATGAAAACAGGGCAAACTTGCCTTCGTTTTGTTCATAAAATACATAAAGAACATCTTCGCCATTGGGTGAATTCCACTGGCGTTTAAATTTTAAACCGTTTATGCCTTCTGCAAATATTTTGGATTCGCCACTTTGCAGATAATAGCCGCCTGGAAAGATAATGCCGTGTTCATTAGGCAGACTGATACAAGCATAACCAATGGCATCAATGCGTTTGACATCGTGGTTGCGGGTGTTAAAGACAAAGTAACGCCACGTTTCTTCTTTGTAGGGCAAGAATTTCAATAAGATTAAATGACCAACACGAGCATAGAAAATTTCAGCATCATCCAAGGATTGGTGCGCTTCTTCTACAGGCTCACGGTAGATGCCTTCCCCATCTTCGGTATTATCCTCAACCTTGATGGTTAAATCACCACCAACAGTTTCAACAAAGATTTCATCCATTATTGAAACATGCGGATACTTTCCTTCGATGAAGTTTTCACGTTTGGTAGCAATCCATTCAAAATCATAAGCAGGCGGCAATTCCATATCACGTTCACCACGATCATCGATATACTTAACCTGTCCTTCTACTGATAAATCCCATCGAAAAACACGAACATCAGAAATTCTATCGCCAACTTGAAAACCAGCGAGTAATTTTTGGTTATTAATCCTTAATTGGACTAAGTGTGTGTTTTTGTAATAACTGTATAACTCAAAAAATTGTTTTTGGAATAATGGATCATCCAAAAAGCTACCTTCGAGTTTTTCTGCCTTTACTTCATACTTGCCTTCTTTTTCATGCAGGCTATACAGAGCAAAAACATCTGATATTTTGGTTTCTTTTTTTAAACCAATAAAGACATTATAACCGAACAGTAGTTGTCCATTGATTCGCACCATATCGCGAGGAACGCAATTGTTTTCGGTACGAACCCGCACACGGTCAATTACCTCAAGTACGGTTTTGCCAAATTCTGCTTCACGTTTTTCATTAAGCGATAAAATGCCAGCTTCGAGCTTTTTGTTTTGTTCCTCAAGGCGTTTTCGAATGACTTCGTATGAGCCGCCTTCGGCGACTGCCTTGTTTATTGTATTATTTTTTGTATTCTCTTCTGCCACGATGATACCTTTTTAGATTTACTTCAATCTTTGGGTAGTTGGCTTTAGCCAACCTTTTTATATAAAACTGACGGTTTTAATGGTTGACTAAAGTCAACTACCCATTCGAGTTCTTCTTATTTTTGGATGATTTAAGATTCCTTATCGTCGCTTGGCTTTTCATCCTTATTGCGTGCTAAGTTTTTAATCATCTTAGTGACATTAGCCACATCAAAGCTTTGTCCTGTACCAAGTTTCATCACTTTTGAAACAGCGGCTTGTAGGATGTCTGATTTACCAATGGCGCCATCGACGGCTTTACCAACAGCGAGTGAACTCATGAATTTCTCTAAGAAATCACCATTGCCACCAACAATATCAATATTGGCTTCTTTAAGAGCTTCAGCCAAAATATGCGCTTGCTTATCGGCAATTTCAGTATTGGCTTCAATGGCTGTCATGTTTTCTTTATGGGCTAAATCTAATGCCATACGGAATTCTTCATGCCCACGTACATCTTTGTTCATGGTTCCTAATGCTTCAAATTTCTCCTCTAAACCTTTGGCTTCAGCTGCGTATTGCAGTTGAATCACTTCGGCTTCGGCTTCACCACGTTTCTTAATGGCTTCGGCTTCGGCTACCTTGATTTTCACATCAACCATGGCTTGCTGTTCTTCACCTTTGGCATCTGCCTCTTTGACGCGAACATGTGCCATACCGACTTCTTCGGCTCCCATGGCTTCGGCTTTGAACTTGCGTTCTTGCACGATGGCTTGAGCAATGCCTGGAGCGGCAACTTTTTCTTTAGTTCCTTCGGCTAAGCGAATCATGGCATCGGCTTCTTTGCTTGCGGCTTCGCGTTCGGCTTCTGCTAAGATTATACGTTCTTGAGCTTTGTGTTTAGCTCGCGTTTCATCGGCTTGTGCGGCTTTAATTTCTTTAATTAACTCTTGCTCGGCGATAGCTTCAGCGTTAATCACATCGGATTTTTTGTTGCGTAGTGCTTCTTCAACAAGACGTAACTCTTTAATCTTTTCTTCCTGTTCGGCTACGGTTTTTTCTACCGCAATGCGTTCACGAATGACATCTGCAATGTTTTTCTTTTCTACTTCAATGTCTTTTTCGGCATTGATTTCTTGTAGTGCCACTTCACGTTCTCTGCCAACAATTTCCAACTCTCGGGTTTTGATGACTTTTTCTTCTTCAATGGCAACGGCTCGTTTACGGTTATTTTCTGCCACTTCAACTTCACGTTGTTTGTTTTCCTCAAGCACCTGTACTTCTTGTTCCATGGCAATACGCGCTTGTTCAGATTTGAGTTTTTCTTCGGATTCAATTTTTTCTTGTTCCGCTGTTTCACGGGCTTGGACTGAAGCAACTTCACGACCTTGTTTGGCAACAGCATCGGCTTCAATACGTTCGAGTTCTAGAATTCTTTCACGCGCTTCGACATCTCGTTTTTTAATGCGTGTTTCTTCATCACGTTCAAACTCATTGGTCAATATATGTTGTTTTGCCGTCAATTCGGTAATCTTACGAATACCTTGTGCATCTAAAATATTGTTTTCATCCAATGCCGAAACAGGTGTTTGTTCTAGGTAATCAATAGCTGCGTCTTCTAACACATAACCATTGAGGTCTTTACCAATAACCATAATAATTTCATCACGGAAACGATCACGCTCTTCGTATAACTCTTCAAAATCTAGTTTTTTACCGACTGTTTTTAACGCTTCTGAAAATTTAGCACTAAATAATTCATCAACAGTGGCCTGTTTGGATGCACGTTCACAACCTATGGCTTGTGCAACCTTGAGAACATCTTCTTTGGTTTTGTTAACGCGTACAAAGAAAGTCACTTTAATATCCGCACGAATATTATCCTTACATATCAGACCATCTTGTGCTCGTCGATCAATCTCGATGGTTTTTAGAGAGATGTTCATGATTTCTTTTTTATGAATAATCGGCCAAACTGTACGGCCTGTAAAAGTCACATCTGGTACGGCACGTAAGGTGTTAACAATCATGGCTTGACCTTGATCGACCTTTTTGTAGAATTTCATTAAAATAAGTGCTAAACCCATAATGACGAGGAAAATAATTCCTGCATAGGTTGCAATGGCTATTAATAAATCACTGTTCATATTTTTGCTCCGTTTGTATTTGTGAAATTCCTGCCTTAGCTGGAATGACGGTCTTTTATATTTTTGCTACGTTGTAGCAATCGTCTTTTTCTATGTATTCGATAAGGATGACCTTATCCCCTTTTTTAATTTCTTTATTAGCTGGCGCTCTGATGGATAAAATCATTCCTGCCTCACCATCTTCTAATGTTGCTTGCCCAAAATATTCATTGACTTGACCTGTTGTTACTTCACACTCTTTTCCTATGAGTGCATTTTTTTTGACTGCTGTGTGAGCAATAAACAAACCTTTAAAGGGCCTAATTGTCCAAGCTGTTAGCGGAATGGATACTGCAAAACATATGAACAATAAGCCTGCTCCCAAAGCATAGCGTACAAAGCCGATTGGAATATAATTAAAAATAAGTGATGTAGCCAGATAGCATATTAACCATGAGGTAACGATTAATAATGACAACACAACGGTGATTGGTACTCCTGTCAATCCCCAGTTGAGCATAAATCCGGCTAAACCACTTAAACCTTCGGCATCTGGATTGATACTGACTTCAGTTTCAAAGTCCGTTTCAATTTCTACATCAGCATCAAACATTTCAATATCAACAACACCTAAAAACGCCATCATCCAGTACAAAAGTACGATAATTAACAGAAATGTGTAAACCACCACAGGAAATGTTGTTATATTTGCTAAAAATGTATCCATTATTTTTTTACCTCATCACTTTTACTTGCGTGTTCAATTAATAATTCTGCTGCACGTTTTTTTATCTCTAATTTATTGTCTTCTTCAACGCCAAATTTTTGAGCTAAAAACTTCATATCAGCTTCATTTAATGAAATTGACAATCGCAGTCGTTTCGGTTTTCGTGATATTTTCAACCCTAACAATTCACGAATTCGATCCGAGGGATTCAGATCCCTGTCAAGCGCTTCCTTGCGTATGACGTATTGAATCTTTTCACCCACATCAAAGGCTACTTGTGTTGCCTTGACGGCTTTTTTCTCTTTTTCCCACTTTTGTAGGATTTTTTTCTTTTTCATAGGCTAGCTTTGTTTTGTTATACGTTAATGTCGTCACATCAACAGTATTGTAAGATGGGCCCCGCCCATCAGGTTTTAATCTGTTTTAAAATGATGGGCGGGGCCCATCTTACAATAGGGTTCTACCTACGCTTTCTTTTTAGAGCTTTTTGCTTTCAATCGTGCAATAACAGCTTCGGCAGCACTTTGGGTATCGCCAATGCCCGCTTCTTTCATCTTATCAGATAGATTTTTGCCGCTGTTTTCTGCATCAAGTTGTTCTGCTGCAATATTTCTATCATCAAAGTCTTGCTGCTTTTTACGAATTCTATCCAATGATTCTTTTGCTGACATCAAAGTCGAATCGGTTGTACCAAAGTTATCGGTAATTGCCGCTGTGGCTTTTTGCACATTTTCGGTGGTTTTCACCATCGTTAATTGACGTTCATAATCCTTGAGCTGTCTTTCAGCTTTTTCCATCATGCTTTTGAGTTTCCCTATGTGTTTTTCATAAGATTGTTGTGCACCAACTTGCTGCGCCTTATCTTGTTCAAGTTCGGCTACTTTTGTGGCAATTTCCAAGGCTAAAGCCTCTTTGTTTTTTGCTAAAGCATCTGCCACATAGCCTTCATTTTTATCTATTTCTGCTTGAATGGATTCAACCTTACGTGAGGCTTGCATCTCTTTTGCCATCACTTGGGTTAGATCTCCTTTGGCTTTTTTTAAACTTTCTTGAGCATCTTCGATTTCTTGTTCAAAAATACGTGTGCCTTGAGAGTCAACTATCGACTCGCCTAATTCACGTGTGCCACCTCTAATGGCTGTCATTATTTTCTTTAATATGTTCATGTTTTTCACCTTATAAATGTTACGTTATTTTAAAAAGTCTTCCATAGCGGTAACAACATCTATGGCATTTTCATTAAGTGTCACCACTTCTTCGATCACTTTATCTAAATTTGAATTAACCGATAGTGCCCCATAAAGAACAAAGCGGTTACCGACTCGCGCATAGGCAGAGAGCGGTATGGATATACTGGTATCAAGCATCATTTCTAACATTTGTGTACGCTTTTCTGACTTGACTTCATCTTCTGACCACAAATAAACAATGCATAAAATTTGATTTTGTGTCTTGGTTAAAAAGATTGGAAAACCATTCATTCCATTAACTTCAATCTGCAAAACCTCAACTTCACCATTAATCGTTTGACAATCAAAGGTAAATCCTTCTCTGGTCCTATTTTGTGAAATTCGTATAGCGTAATCCTGTATGTTCATTGTTATTTTTCTCCTAACAGTTTGAGTGCTTAATGACATAATATGGCATCTGTCATAATATGTCAAGCGGTTTTTGACATAATATGACAAATATACACTAGCAATACCCATGTGACGTTTAACTAACAGGTCATCTCATTGTAAATTTAGCATTTATCGCGACTTTCTTTACATTCACTTTAGGCTTAAGACCTAAAGAATAAAAGACCAAATGCTACATCCGTGACAGAGTTCTCTT
>JALWML010000505.1:0-346 GCA_027083915.1 Lysobacterales bacterium
GCAGACGTTTTTTGAAGATGGTGATTACGAGCTTTATCGTGATTTGCTGGGTGAAGCAGCGCGTAAATCGGACGCTGAAATTTGGTCATATTGCCTTATGCCAAATCACGTTCACATTATTATTGTACCCAAAGATGAAGACGGATTGCGGGCCACCTTTGCCGATGCTCACCGTCGATATACGGGATATATAAATGCGCGCATGCGGGTAACGGGGCATTTGTGGCAGGGGCGGTTTGGCTCGGTTGTTATGGACGAGGCTCATTTGGCAGCGGCAGTGCGATATGTTTGTTTAAACCCTGTGCGCGCCGGTTTGGTCAAGTTTGCTCAAGATTGGAAGTGGTCG
>JALWML010000505.1:356-2682 GCA_027083915.1 Lysobacterales bacterium
TCGCCCAATTGGTGATGATGAATTTTTGAAGAGTCTGGAAAAGAGAACGAATCGTATATTTCGAGCGCAAAAACGTGGTCCGAAGGTTTCTGAGGTTGGTGATAGTTGAGAGTTTGTAGTGGGGGGATTACGGATAGGGGTTTGGTTGTTTCCGTTCACGCAAATTTTGCTTTGCAAAATGTTCCGTATCATGCGAGTGCATGTCTTCGACATGACGGCGGCGCATAAGCGCCGAGGGCCAGTTAGCCCTAGTTTCAGAAACTTACGGCTTGGCTCCTGCGTGTAACTGGAGGTATCCATAACGCTAATCTCCGCATTTAGCTAAAACCCATAAAGAACCCACAAAAAAAGCCCGGTGAAAAATCATCGGGCTTTGAACTTGTTCTTGATCTTAAAGTGTTTAGGCTGACTCTAGGATGCCTGCAACATCAAGGCTTGAATCATTGTCGCCTTCCATCTCACGAAGTACGTAGCCGCGGCCCCATACTGTTTCGATGAAGTTTTTGCCGCCTGCGGCTGAAGCCAGCTTCTTGCGTAATTTACAAATGAATACGTCGATGATTTTAAGTTCTGGTTCGTCCATGCCGCCATAAAGGTGGTTGAGGAACATTTCTTTGGTGAGGGTTGTGCCTTTACGAAGGGAAAGAAGCTCAAGCATTTGATATTCTTTACCAGTAAGGTGAACACGTTGGCCGTCAACTTCAACGGTTTTGGTGTCAAGGTTCACATCAAGCTCGCCTGTTGTGATAATGGATTGTGCGTGGCCTTTTGAGCGACGAACGATGGCTTGGATGCGGGCAACCAATTCATCTTTGTGGAAAGGCTTGGTCATATAATCATCAGCGCCAAAGCCTAGACCTTTAACCTTGTCTTCAATGCCAGCAAGGCCAGAAAGAATAAGGATAGGTGTTTCGATTTTTGCAACGCGCAAAGATTTGAGCACTTCATAGCCGCTCATATCTGGCAGGTTCAAATCTAAAAGGATGATGTCGTAATCATACAATTTACCAAGATCGACCCCTTCTTCACCAAGATCGGTTGTGTAAACATTAAATCCATCCGATTTTAACATTAGCTCGATGCTTTGTGCTGTTGCCGGATCATCTTCAATGAGAAGTACTCTCATGTCTTTCCCCTTAGTTGTCTTGCCGCGTTAGCCTGTATTGGCCTTCATAGGGCTGTCAGTGTTGCCGTTTCCATTCAATCAGTATTCAAATCCTGAAACCAATCATTAACTGTGTTTGTTAAGATAGACTTGTAAAGGTTAACAAAACCTAATTAAAATCCCTTGTTTTGATACACTTGGACTGTTTTATTCAACTAACGTTAAAACTTTGCGCGGTTTGGTTGCGTTCCTACAACCAAAATACCCGAAAATTTCATCAATCGGTTTACTGGTCCTTAAGCCTAACGGTTTACTATGTTTATCAGATTACAGAGAAACAGATTTTGGAATCGAGCTTAAGAGTCCTGAATCATAGTTGATTCGAAGTTGTCGTCCAAGGCTTTTGTTAAAGTCATTAGTTAGTAAGTTGCGTTTAGTATAAAAAGGGAGGCATTGTTATGCGCTCTAAAGATTCAATGTTGCGTCTTCATCGCTTTAAAGCAGAAGACAAACGTCGTCAGGTTACAGAGATCGAATTTATGATTTCTGATCTTCAATCAAAAGTCGATGAGTTTGAATTGCAAATCGCCCATGAAGAAAAAGTTTCTGGCGTTAGTGATATCAATCATTTCAATTATTCCACAACAGCAAAATCTATCCGTGTACGCGCAGATAATATTGCCCAATCGGTACTTGGTCTTAATGACCAGCTAGAAGTGGCAAAAGCTGAATTGGAAGAAGTTGAAGCTGATTTGCGTAAAATTGAGCTGTTGGCTCAAAAATCAGGCGTTGATATTGATGCAGCACCAAAGACTGTTCCTGAAGTGCCAGGTATTGGTGTTCGGATCTAAATATTTTCTCATTAAATCAGTGAGAACTAAAAACCGGCTCTTTAAAAGAGGGCCGGTTTTTTTGTGTTTTGGGGGTTGGTTTTTTGTGTTTGTGGTGGGGTGATTACGGGTAGGGTTGGATGCCGCTCGCGCTAACTGCTGTCGCCGTACGCTGCACTAAGTGCCGAGGCCCGTCGGGCCTAGTTTCAGAAACTTATCAGTAGACTTGAGGTTTTGGCTATAGTTAGATGGGGAAAATGCTGTGCAATAATTAAGTGTATTTAGTAAACTGTCACCGTAATTCCGTTAATATTCTGCACAGAAACATCTAAATTAAATCCACCTGAACCACGCGCTGTCATGGAATTACGGCGACAGTTTACTAAATGCA
>JALWML010000506.1 GCA_027083915.1 Lysobacterales bacterium
CCACCTGTGGATAGAATTTCAACACCTTGCTCTTTTAAGCCTTTTGCTAAAACGTTTAAATGTGATTTATCTGAAACACTGATAAGTGCACGCCTGATTGACACTCTGTTTTGAGTACTGGACATAATTTTATTAATAATTACTAAAGGATTAGGGCATTATAACGAGATATAACACCATTTAAAGAAATAAAGTTTAAATCTTATGTTTTCTTGATTTGTTGCGTAATGTTGTTCGAGTCATCCCAAGAATTTCTGCTGTCTGAGTTAAGTTTCCATTGGTAAAGTCTAACACTTCCAAAATAACTCCTTTTTCAATTTCTCCAACGATAAACCCATGTAAATTTTTGACTTTATGCCCTTTTAGGTTAAGCAGGTATTGCTTAACAGTTTTGCGGGTATACATTTGTAAATTTAGATTTTTAAAATTCTCTGGCTCTACCATTATCGCGCTCCATATGTTGGACTAAAACCCACCTCAAAAGTAACAGCATTTTTGCCCGGACTTTGCAATTCAAGAGTAACGGGAATCAATGTATTTGGAGACATTCCAGCGTCAATAGTTTCAGCATCCAAATATTCTGAAGGCAAAAATCGCCTCATGGCAACAATTTCTCCATTAAGATTTGACATCTTAATTTCCAATGCTGGAAACATTTGCGTCTTTTCATCACTATTGATAATTCCTGCTGTTATTATCAAGGCATTATCCCGACCAGGGTGTTGTCTTATACTTCGAGACACTAATGCAATACTGTTTAAATTAGACTCGTCATGAATGACATAGCAATCAACAACATGACATATCCTATCTCTAAGCACTCCATCTGGCAATCTTAAGGTTCCATTTTTAACTGCTTCAATACCCTGCCACAACAATAATACCGCCAATACAACGCTGGCAAGAATCCAAAATACAGAGGATTTTTTCTGTACTGACGTCACTTTTTCAGCAACAAACTCAGGCCGATCTCCTTGTCCATCATCCGTTGTGTCACTCGTTTCATCTGGCTTTTCTTCTAAAATTTGAGGAACAATGTTTTGCTTAAACTCATGATTTAATAATGGTGGCGGGTTATCATTTTCATTTAAAATTAAATCAAAACCATCTTGCGGCTTGTATTCTGCAAGTGTCTCTAATGCATCAAATACTGCTCCACACGAACTACAGCGTACTTGCGCCCGTGATGCAACTAAGTCATCAACAGTCACTCCAAAAATTTCTCCGCAGCCGCGGCATTGTGTATACATTTTAATTAACTCTTTTTAATGCAATAGACAGAAGCCCAATCATCCATAATCTTGATTTCAAAGTCAACAAATGAGCCTTTAAATTTTTCAACAATCTCATCTGTTTGCTCTTTTAAAATCCCCGACATAACCAACTCTCCTTTTTCCTTAAGCAAACCATGAAACACATCAACCAAAGTCATTAACGGCGCTGCCAAAATATTCGCCAGTACAATATCGAGGTCTTTAAGGTTATTCACATCTTTGCCCTCAATAACTTCTATGCCATCTATAACCTCATTATTTGTCGCATTTATCAGCGTCGACTCAATAGCCTGCGGATCAATATCCGTACAATAAAGTTTACTAGCACCATGTTTTAAAGCCGCTATTGCTAAAATACCAGAGCCACATCCAAAGTCTATGGCTTCAACATTTTTCATATCATGTTCATCAATCCATCGCAAACATAAAGCTGTCGTTGCATGTGTTCCCGTTCCAAACGCCATACCTGGATCAAGATAAATATTTATAGCCTTTTCATTAACAGCCTCATACTCACTCGGTATTATCCACGTATTTTCACCAAATTGCATCGGTTTGAAGTGTTCGAGCCACGTACGCTCCCACACTTGGTTTTTCAATCGCTCTAGCTTAATGTTTTTGTCTTGATATTTTGCCTCTAAAACACGCAAAATTTCCGCTTCAAGAAAATCTTTGGTAAACATTGCTGTAATTTCAATATCTTGCCACAAAGGCATCTTGCCAGGTGCAGGCTCTAAGATTGCCACATCTTGAGCATCACGATAAGTCACTGAGCAGGCACCTATAGACAACATAAAGTCTTCAAGACTGACAATTTCAGACTTCCCACATAAGAGACTTACTTCGAAATAATCGTAATCAAAGTCTTTATCGTCTTGTTGCACTATTTTTCCTTATCCAATAACTTTTCTAAATAATGAATGTTTTTACCACCATTAACAAAACCTTGGTCATTCATAATCATTTGTTGTAAAGCAATGTTTGTTTTAATACCTGAAACAACAGTTTCAGCTAAAGCCAAGCGCATGCGTTTTATTGTGGTTTCACGGTCTTCACCACGGACAATAATCTTACCAATCATCGAATCATAGTTTGGCGGCACCCGATAACCGTCATAAACATGAGAATCCACTCGCACACCCGGACCACCTGGCGCATGAAAAATTTCAATCAATCCAGGTGATGGCATAAATGTCTTGGCGTCCTCTGCATTTAAACGACACTCAATGGCATGACCCGTTATATGTATATCATTTTGCGTAATTTGCATTGGTTCGCCTGCCGCAATTAATAATTGTTGTTTAATTAAATCAACACCTGTAATGGCTTCAGTTACGGGATGTTCAACTTGAATGCGTGTATTCATCTCAATAAAATAAAACTCACCATCATCGTATAAGAATTCAAATGTTCCTGCCCCCTCATATTTGATGCGCTTACAAGCTTCGACACAAACCGCTCCAATTTTTTCACGCTGTTCGGGAGTAATTCCAGGAGCAGGTGCTTCTTCAACGACTTTTTGATGACGACGTTGCATAGAACAATCCCGCTCTCCCAAATGTATCGCATTGCCATGTTTATCGGATAAAACTTGTATTTCAATATGGCGTGGGTTTTGCAAATACTTTTCCATGTAAACTGTACCATCACCAAATGCGGCAGCTGCTTCTGTTTGAGTCATCTTAATGGCATTATTGAGAGCCGCATCAGTATGAACAACACGCATACCACGACCACCGCCGCCGGAGGCTGCTTTAATAATAATAGGATACCCAATCTTGTTGGCTATTTTAAGATTCTTATCAGCATCATCATCCAAAGGGCCACCAGAACCTGGTACACAAGGTACACCTGCAGCGTTCATGGCATCAATTGCTGCCACTTTGTCACCCATCAAGCGAATCGTATCAGCTCGTGGTCCGATAAAAGTAAAACCTGAATTTTCTACGCGTTCGGCAAAATCAGCATTCTCGGCTAAAAATCCATAGCCAGGATGAATAGCTTCTGCATCTGTAACTTCTGCTGCGGCAATAATTTTAGGTATATCTAAATAACTATCCAACGAAGGCGGTGGCCCAATACACACAGACTCATCAGCCATGCCAACGTGTTTTTGATTTCTATCAGCGGTTGAGTGAACCGCGACGGTTTTTATGCCCATGGTATGGCACGCACGCAAAATTCTCAGCGCGATTTCGCCTCGATTGGCGATAACTACTTTTGAAAACATAAGCGTATTTCCTAACTAATTACATATAAAGGTTCATCAAATTCAATCGGCTGACCGTTTTCGACCAAGACTTTTGTTACTGTGCCCTCAAATTCTGATTCAATTTGATTAAACATCTTCATAGCCTCAACAATACATAGAGTATCACCAACCTTGACTTTCTGACCAACTTTCACAAAAGGCTCAGCCTCAGGTGATGAAGCCGTATAAAATGTTCCAACCATCGGTGAGCGTTGAATATTGCCATCTTCACTGGCTACAGCAGGTCTTGGTTCTGGCGCAGTACTTGTAGGCACAACTGGAGCAGCAGGAGCTACTGCTGTTACCGTAGTTGGGGCAGAGGCTTGTACTTGGCGTGAAAGTTTTACCGACTCCTCACCTTCGACAATTTCTAATTCAGTTAAAGATGAACTTTCAAGAAGCTCAATAAGTTTTTTAATTTTTCTAATATCCACGTGTGTCCCCGTATGTTAGATTATTTAGTGTGGTTTAAAAGGTGATTTAATGCCAGCAAATAGCCATTAGCCCCTAAACCTGAAATAGTCCCCATGGCAATATCTGAAAAGTAAGATTTTTTTCTAAAATCTTCTCGAGCATAAATATTTGACAAGTGAACTTCGATAAATGGTATTTTAGTTGCTTGTAACGCATCGCGTAGTGCAACTGATGTATGGGTAAAAGCAGCAGGATTTAGAATGATGAATTGACTTTCCTTTCCCAATAATGCTTGGATAGCATCAACTAACTCATATTCTTTATTGGATTGCATAAAATCTAATGTTGCATTTGCGTCTTTGATTAAATCACGCATCTGCCGTTCAATATCTACCAAGGTAGTCAAACCATATATCTCTGGCTCTCTTTTACCTAATAAATTTAAATTTGGACCATTCAATACCGTAATATTCATAAAAACGTACGCAATCGTGCTACTAAAAAACACGATTGTGCCGAAAAAATCATTAAATGTCTATAAAAACTCTGTTTTTAACCTTTTTAAACTATTTACCTCAAACGTTCGTTTTAAACAAGCAATTGCTTTAAAAAACACTTTCTATTCTCGGACACGCTCCTAGCACCTGAATCTCCCTAAGCATTTTTAGTCTTTGGAATATTCTATGCTACAATTGCCCAATCTAAAACCTAACCATCGATTATAATCAATGCTACGCCTAATTTATCTTATTTCACTCTGCATATTACTGGCTTCGTGTACACACTTACAAAAAAAGTCAGGCTCTATTGATGTAACCCAATCCGCTTCTAAAAACTGGTCTCTTAATGGTAAATTTGCACTTTCAAACGGCAAAGAAAATGGTTCTGGGAAAATCAGCTATTCTGTTAACAATAAGACGATTCACGCTAAATTTAAAGCACCTCTTGGGCAAGGTAGCTGGGAAATAAAACAAGATAAAAACAAAGCCGAACTTCTTTCTAGTCGACACAATCCAGTTTATGGAAATAACGCCCAAAAACTTATCAGCCAAGAATTGGGCTGGAATTTCCCATGGGATAGTCTCATTTATTGGTTGCAAGGTTTTAAATCAAATGAAAAAATTACAACACACCTAAGTAATAACCTTAAGGAAATACAAGACAATGGTTGGACAATCACTTATGCTAAATGGATTCAAACAGCCAATGGCTTTTTACCTAAAAAAATCAAAGCCCGCAAACCACCTTACACAGTAAAATTAATTATCTACAACTGGAATTTTGATTAAATGAAAACCCTTAGCCCAGCGAAAATCAATTTGATCTTACGAATACTTGGTCAACGCGCAGACGGTTATCACTTATTACAAACCTATTTTCAATTGCTTGATTGGGGTGATGAGATGGAATTTACACTACAAAAGAAACCCTCAATTGAGGTAACAGGCAACTTTGGAGACCTAAAAATAACAGATAACTTAATTTATAAGGCAGCTAAACTTCTTGAACCTCATAAACAAACAGGCGAAGGCATAAATATATTTATACAAAAGAACATCCCTCAAGGCTCAGGTCTTGGCGGCGGAAGTTCTAATGCAGGAACAACTTTACGGCTATTAAATAAACTGTGGCAATGTGATTTAAATCACGAACAACTACAAAAGTACGCCTTGAGATTAGGGGCTGATGTTCCCTTATTTGTACTCAATCACTCTGCTTGGGCAACAGGAGTTGGCGAAAACCTCGCACCCTATTCAACAAAAGACTATTATTTTGTACTCATTTTCCCACCCGTACAAATTAACACAGTTGACATCTTTAAACACCCCAAGCTGTGTCGCAGTCAACAACCAATTAACACAAAAGATATCAATGATGAACAACTGTGGTCAAACACGTGCACTCCAATAGTGTTATCGACTTATCCTGAAGTAGAAAATATATATTCGTATGCTGCACACTATGCAAATATACACATGTCAGGAACAGGCTCCACTCTATTTAGCGCCTTTACAAACAAAGACGAAGCAGTAGATTTTCAGGCAAAACTACCCAATTATTGGCGAACAGAATTATGCCAATCAAAAAAAAATGAAAAAAACTCAATTAGGCTTTGATTTCCTAAATAAGATGTATATAATACCCGACCTTATTTGATGGGACGTCGTCAAGTGGTAAGACACTAGATTTTGATTCTAGCATTCGCAGGTTCGAGTCCTGCCGTCCCAGCCATATTTGATGCCTGCAATTAGACAACTAATTGCAGGCATATTTGTATGCAGAAAATTAATTTGTGATAAGATGTCGCAGAATTTATCGAAAACACCGTTGAGCCACACAATGATAGTTGATAATAGCATAAAACTTTTTACTGGGAATGCAAACCCTTTACTCGCACAAAACATCGCCAAACACCTTGGTATTCCACTTGGAAAAGCCTATGTTGGCCGATTTAGCGATGGAGAAGTCGCTGTTGAAATTATTGATAATGTTCGCGGACAAGACATCTATATAATTCAACCAACATGCATACCAACTGCTGATAATTTCATGGAATTATTAGTCATGGTTGACGCAGTTAAACGCGCATCATGTAATTCGGTTACCGCTGTCATGCCTTATTTTGGCTATGCCAGACAAGACAGAAGGCCTCGGTCATCTCGCGTACCAATTACTGCAAAAGTAGCTGCCAAAATGATTGCAGCTGTAGGAACAGATCGGGTGTTAACTATTGACTTACATGCCGACCAAATACAAGGTTTTTTTGATATACCTGTGGACAATGTTTATGCATCACCACTGACACTAGCAGATATTTGGTGCCGCTATGATGCCTCAGATGTTGTCGTTGTTTCACCCGATGTTGGTGGTGTTGTAAGGGCAAGAGCCATTGCGAAAAGAATTGGTGCGGATTTAGCTATTATCGATAAACGTCGACCGAAGGCCAATATGGCCACAGTGATGAATATCATCGGTGAAATAGAAAATAAAACCTGTATCATCGTCGATGATATGATTGATACAGCAGGAACATTATGTGCCGCATCAGGCGCTTTAATTGAACGCGGAGCAAAAGAAGTAATCGCTTACTGTGTTCACCCAATATTATCGGGTAAAGCCATTGACAACATCAATGAATCTGCCTTAAAAGAAGTGGTTGTAACCGATACCATTCCTTTAAATGAAAATGCTAAAAAATGCAAAAAAGTTAGGCAGTTAGGTGTGGCAGAAATGCTTGCTGAAACAATAAGAAGGATTGCCAATAAAGAATCCGTCAGCGAAATGTACGTTGACTAAGTAAAATCTCAAATAAGAGATTTTATTTTTAACCGCTCAACCTGGTCGCAAGGTAGGGCATATTTTACTACTCAAATAATTGAGTAAATTAACTAAAAAAGGAGATAGCAGATGGCTATTTTTAAAGTAAATGCAGAATTACGCGATGATTTAGGGAAAGGTGCGAGCCGCCGCCTACGTCGTGAAAACAGAATCCCAGGAATTATTTATGGTGCAGGAAAAGATCCTCGCGCTGTTAGTGTTGAACACCATAAAGTTCTAAAGTTTATTGAAGATGAAGCTTTTTTCACCAGTATCTTAGAATTAAGTGCTGATGGTGGCAAACGTCAAAAAGTAGTATTAAGAGACATGCAACGCCACCCTTCTAAGCCAATTATTATGCACATGGATTTCCAACGCATTAGTGATAATGAAGAGTTACACATGAACATTCCGTTACACTTCTTGAATGAAGATGATTCTCCTGCAGCAAAAACAGCTGGAATAATCATTGCTCATCAAATAACTGAAGTTGAAGTGGCTTGTTTGCCTGCTGATTTACCTGAGTTTATCGAAATTGATATTGCGGAGTTTAAGGAAGGTGACATCGTTAGATTAAGTGACATTAAATTACCTAAGGGCGTTTCATTAACAGCCTTTAGTCATGGTGATGAAGCTGATCATGATGAAGTTGTTATATCCACAACTCACGTTGTTTCCGTTGCTACTGACTCAGAAGAAACTGAAGAAGTTGCTGAAGAAACTGAAGAAAAAACTGAAGATTAATTCAGATTTTTTCTTAAGAACTAAAAAAAGCCTCATTTAGTGAGGCTTTTTTGATAAAATCAATTCATGAAACCTATTAAACTCATCGTCGGCCTTGGTAATCCTGGTCAAAAATACGCACAAACACGTCATAACGTTGGCTTTATGTTTATTGATGCTCTTGCAGAGAAGTACAATATAACACTTAAAGAGATCAACAAGTTTTATGGACTTGCTAGTAAAGAAAATTTATTTGGTCATTCTGTGTGGTTATTAAAACCTCAAACATACATGAATTTATCTGGAAAATCAGTTGCTAGCATACTTAATTTTTATAAATTTGACATTGATGAAACACTTGTTATATACGACGAGTTAGATTTACCTGTTGGCACGGCTAAACTGAAAAAAGGTGGTGGTCATGGCGGTCATAATGGACTACGAGATATCATTACTGCTACAGGCTCAAAAGAATTTTATCGATTAAGACTTGGAATTGGTCATCCCGGCGATAGAAACAAAGTGGTTTCTTGGGTGTTGAATCGACCCACACCTGATGAGGAAATCAGCATAGCTCGATGCATTGACAAAGGACTATCTGTTTTACCTGATTTATTGGATGGAAAACTAGAAAAAGCCATGAAGGATTTACACACAAAGGGTTAATCCAGTTTATTCTCTACCAATTTCAACAAACCCATTATTCCACCCTGCATGCTATAAACATCGTATCCTAAAGTTGCTAACAAGAAAGCAGCTGACGCGCATCTCATTCCAGTATTTGAGCAGGTAATAACAGGTTTAGATTTATCCAACTTAGCTTCGCATTGTTCTCTTAATCTATCCACAGGAATATGTACACTACCCTCAAATCCAAGATTTTCAAACTCTTCTTGCTCCCTAACATCCAACAAAGTAGCACCATCAAGCATCATCTCAAAAGATGCATCGGTTGTTAACCACCTAACGACATGACTTTTAAGTAAGGATGAAAATTTTTCACCAACTAATCTCATCAATAATCCATCTGTCATCATTCGAACCGATGCGGTACGAGGTTCTTGACTCACTAACGCATGCTCTCCAAATAAGGATCCTTTTCCCAAGGTGGCGACCATTACCTCGCCTTCTGCTTTACATTTAAAAACTTCTACAGCACCTTCTACGATTATATAACAATAGTCACCCGAATCGCCTTCGGTAATAATCTCATCTCCAAGAGAAACAGCCATGGGTTCTAAATTTTTGAATATCTGATCAACATGCCCACGAGGCAACATTTGTACCGCATTTGAATTTAACAAACCCACAACCCACTCATAAGATTGATGACCTTTTAAGGAAGAACTATCATCAGACTGTCTAAACAAATCATTCCACACCATAAAATGGTCTAAAAAGACATTATTAATCATCATGATTTTTGCGGATGAAGACTTAACTTCTGAGGCTAATTTTTTACTGGTATTAACATCACCAATTGGATAATAAGATTGCAATGATGTGTCTTTAACAACTTTAACCCGTCCCGTGGGATAACGAATCTCAACAGCACCCTGGATAACATACTTGGCAAAAATCTTGTTATCATCCAGTTTAAAGATACTTTCGCCCTTTTCAAATTGATGAACCTCAAATTGATTCAGCAATATGGGTAAGAACTTTTCCTCCATTTTATTGAAAGGATAATATTTTTTTAATTCTTCTACTGTTATCATTTTTCTATATTATTCACTCTAAGCAACATAACCATAACACACTACTATTTGTTAATAAAGAATTAAACTATTCTTCATGTTTTATCGAATCTAAAAGTTCCTTTTTTCAATGAAACAATCAACAAAATAACGACTGGAATCCCTATTATTGCACTACCTAAGAAAAAATGGCTAAATCCATATTTGTCAATAAAAGCTCCCGAAAATCCACCCAATATTTTTGGGAATAATGTCATAACAGAACTAAATATAGCATACTGAACAGCTGTATATGATCGGTTAACCAGTAAAGATAAAAAGCCAATAAAAGCTGCCATTGCCATTCCTGCAGACAAATTATCTGCTGAAATCAGCACGACCAAAAACAATATACTTTTTCCAGTCTCTGCCATATACATAAATAATAAATTTGTAACTGATGACAAAATAGCCCCAATTAACATAATGCGTATGACACCATACTTAACAACCAAATAGCCACCTAACAAGCCACCAGATAGAGTCATAATCAAGCCAAATGTTTTAACTATATTCGCAATTTCATCTAATTCAAATCCCATGTGCTGATAAAACAAATTTGCACTAACTCCCATAACAATATCAGAAATTCGATACATTGAGATTATACCGACAATTATCCATAAGTTTTTTTTGTGGCGC
This sequence comes from Lysobacterales bacterium, assembly GCA_027083915.1. Classification (GTDB taxonomy): domain Bacteria; phylum Pseudomonadota; class Gammaproteobacteria; order Xanthomonadales; family Marinicellaceae; genus NORP309. The sequence continues at coordinate 10,359 of JALWML010000506.1, forward strand.
AAATAAAGATTACTAAACGGTTTTATATAAACATCCTCAATCATTGCTTTATTTACAAAATTTAATTTATATACTATTTTACCAACTATTATCGAGAGAGATATTGCGGTGATAAGCCTTAGTAAGGTAAACATATTTTCCCAAATTGTAAGATGTGAGCTAATTTTCAAAACATAATTTATAAAAGATTCTTTAAATATATCTGTCAATTGATAGCTCACTATAAAGCTCATAACAACCAAGATAAATACCAACAAAACTGCTAGATAATCATTTTTTGAATGAATAATATTTTCTTCAGGTCTGCTCGGTTCTTTTATATATAATGTTGTAACAACACCAGTCATCATGAAAAACGCCATAATTAAGTAACTGTACTTCCAAGCGTTATAGTTATAAAAATCAATACTCGCTCCAAAATAATGGGCTAAATATAATGTACCAGCACCTGAGACTATCATTCCAATTCTATACCCAATTATATAAAGCGATGAAAGTATTGCTATATTTTTTTTATCTGATGCTTCTATTCTCCAAGCATCAATTAAAATATCCTGTGTCGCCGAGGACAAACCTAACAATACAGCAGCAAAAGCCATCACTATTAGTTGAGTTTCACCCAAAGCAGGATCAATAAATGCCATCCAAATAATAGCAGTAATTATCAACCCTTGTGTAAAAAGTAACCACCCTCTTCTTTGACCAAATTTTTTTGATAGATAAAAAATCGGCATTGAATCCACTAATGGGGACCATAAAAACTTGAAAGAATAACCCAATGCAGCCCAACTAAATATAGTTATTGATGATTTCTCGATACCAATTTGATCTAACCAAAGTGAAAGTGATGAAAAAATTAAATACAGCGGAATGCCAGCAGAGAAACCTAACAAGGTCATGTGTGCAAATTTTTTATCAAAAATATATTTAATATTATTC
>JALWML010000507.1 GCA_027083915.1 Lysobacterales bacterium
TTTATTGGTCAGCATATTTGTACGTCTTTACAAGGTGCTGCCGTGCATATTAATGCCTTTAATTTTCCGTGTTGGGGTATGCTTGAGAAATTAGCACCAACCTTATTAGCTGGGGTTCCTGCCATTGTTAAGCCCGCATCAAATACTTCATTTTTAACTGAGCACATGTTTCGTGCGATGATTGAATCAAAGATTTTGCCAGAGGGTGCGGTGCAATTGATTTGCGGTTCAACTGGAGATTTGTTAGATAATTTGGGTTGCCAAGATGCGGTGGCATTTACCGGATCAGCAACAACTGGGCAGTACCTAAAATCGAATAAAAACATCATGCACAATTCTGTTCGCTTCACCATGGAGGCCGATTCACTCAATTGTTCTATTTTGACACCTGATACACAAATTGATTCGCCCGAGTTTGATTTTTATGTCAAAGAAGTGGTGCGAGAGATGACGGTTAAATGCGGGCAAAAATGTACCGCCATTCGCCGAGCCATTGTCCCGCGTGAATTGCTTTCGCCAGTAGCTGATGCAGTGAGTGAACGACTGGCTCGTATTGCCATTGGTGACCCAATGACTGAAGGAGTGAAAATGGGATCACTTGCCAGCCAAGCCCAGCGTACCGAGGTGCGAGAACGCGTTGCTGAATTATCCAAACATGCTGAATTTATTTACGGTAACCCCGATGAAGTCGAAACCCTTGGAGCCGATAGTCAAGCAGGTGCTTTTATCAACCCCATTTTGTTAGCGTGTGAAAATCCATTAGAGGACACCGAAATCCATGATATTGAGGCTTTTGGTCCTGTTTCCACATTGATGCCCTATGATTCTTTGGATGAAGCGGCACAATTAGCCAATATGGGTCAAGGCTCATTAGTTGGCTCTATCTTTGGTTTTGATGATGAAATAGTCAGTGAATTAGTTATGAATACAGCCAGTTTCCATGGGCGCATGGTATTGATTAATCGGGATTCTGCCGAATTTTCAACAGGTCACGGTTCACCACTACCACATATGACCCATGGTGGTCCAGGACGAGCCGGAGGTGGCGAAGAAATGGGTGGAATACGTGGCGTTATGCACTATATGCAACGAACAGCATTGCAAGGTTCACCCACAACTATTAGTAAAATTTGCAATAAATTTATTGGTAATGCTAAGACTAAAGAAGCACCTAAACATCCGTTCAAATTGTATTTTGAAGAGCTAGAAGTAGGACAAAGTCTACTTTCAGAATCCAGAGCCATTACATTGGATGATATAGAAAAATTTGCCGACCTCAGCGGCGATAAATTTTATGCTCATATGGATGAAAAAGCTGCGGCGGAAAATCCATTTTTTGATGGACGTGTCGCCCATGGGTATTTTATTGTTTCTATGGCAGCAGGTCTTTTTGTCGAACCAAGTCCAGGTCCTGTTTTAGCCAATTATGGTCTAGATGATTTACGCTTTACCGAACCAGTTTATCCAGGCGATGATTTAACGGTAAGATTAACCTGTAAACAAAAATCTTATCGTCGAGGCAAAGGCTATGGTGAAGTTCGATGGGATATTGCCATAACCAATCAAGATGATATAGTGGTTGCTGCCTATGATATTTTGACCATGGTTGCCTCAAATACAGAACCTTTTAGTGAGGATTAATTAATGCTTAAATATTTTTGCCGTTTTTGGTTAAAGGTCTTCAAGTGGAAGACTATTAACAATTTTCCAAAAGAACCACGCTATGTGGTGATTGCTTATCCACACACCAGTAATTGGGATTTTCCTTTGGGTATTTTTTATATTATTGCATCCGGTGTACCTTTTCGTTACATGGGTAAAGACGCCTTATTTAAATGGCCACAGAAATACTTATTTAAAGCTCTGGGTGGATTTGGTGTAGACAGAAGTAAAACCACAAAACTCACCACGCGTATGGCCGAGTTTATTAACTCTCAAGATAAAATTGCTTTAGCACTAGCGCCGGAGGGAACGCGTTCAAATATTAAATACTGGCGCACAGGTTTTTATTACATTGCGTTGGAAGCTAAAATTCCAATAGCAATGGCCGTATTGGATTTTGAAAACCGAGAAGTAGGCATTAAAGACAGTTTTATGCCAACAGGTGATATTGATGCGGATATGGAAATAATTAAAGCCTTTTATAAAGATGTGAAAGGTAAATACCCTGAAAAACAAGGGGAAATAAAAATCCAGCCTAAAAAATGATTTACCTGCATGTTTATCAAAACCTAAAAGATGTTAAACAACAATCAAAAAAGCTGCTGTATAAAAATTTGTCAAACTACTTACAGCAAGATGTTAATGCAGCAGATATTTCTTACAATCCAAATGGTAAACCATCGGTTAAGGGTTTACACTATTCAGTAAGTCATTCAAAAAATATTGTGGTACAGGCATTTAGTCACGAACAAGCACTTGGAATTGATGTCGAATTTATAAATTGTGAGCGTCACTTTAGAGCACTGGCAAAACGTTATTTTCACATCCAAGAATATTCATTAATAAAGTCATTAAATCCAGTACAGGCATGTAAATTATTTTATACTTTATGGAGTTTAAAAGAGTCGGTTTGCAAGGCAGAAGGTGGACGTTTGTGGTATTATCTGTCGAGCAACTATTTGGATAATAACAATTTACTGATAAAAAAAATGAATGGAATGAATTTAAT
>JALWML010000508.1 GCA_027083915.1 Lysobacterales bacterium
GATTATCCCCTAAAAAATCATCACCACAGGAAAGAATAAATTCACTCCCTTCGATAAGCTTTATTTTATCTTTAGCAAATTTACCTACTCTAATTTTGGGTCCTTGTAAGTCAAGTAAAATTCCAATAACTTTATCGAGTTTCTGAGCAATACTGCGAATAGTGTCAAAGTTGATTTTGTGTTGTTCGTGACTACCATGTGAAAAGTTTAAGCGAAATACATTAACCCCACAGTTAATTAATTGTTCAATTTTCTCTTCTGAGTTACTCGCTGGACCTAATGTGGCTACGATTTTTGTTTTATTATCTTTCACTTTTTTCCGTCTATTTTTTAATTATTTGCGCAATATTTTACCTATTTTAATGTGAAATTGTTACACTAATGTGAATTAAACTTGTATTAAAACAAAAAGTTATGTCATTAATAAAATGCCCATCGTGCAGCAAACAAATTTCTGATAAAGCCAAAGCTTGTCCACATTGTTCCTTTTCTATGCACCATAACAAAGACGAGATTGAACGATTAAGAGTCATTAAATACAGAAATTATCGAGATAAAATGTACCGTCTAAAAATGTGGAGCTATACAGCAATTGCTCTAGCATTATTTGGAATTGTTCCTATGGTTTGGTCATATGTCGAAGCCATTGGTTATGGTTTTAATGTGAATATTACCAATCATTGGGGCGTTAATTTTGTTATCGTTGGCTTTCTAATTTATGTCGTTATACGTGTTATGATGGTCAACACTAAAAGAACCTATAAAAGGTCTTAAAAGAATTTTCTATTAGAGATGTTGCCATAATTCGGACATAAATTTTCTTAACTCATCATAAGTCTAGCAGTTGTTTGTCATTTTCTCTTGTTTAAATAGTTCCATGCTTTAAACAAGAGGAACTAAAATGCCAGAGAAGATAACTACAACCAAACATATTCGTCAACAACTCGAAGACTTACATCAGCAAAAGTACAATGTTGTTGTTAAGAAAAAACAAGCTAAGAAACTTTATCAAGGTTTGCAATTAAATTGGCGAACAAGAACCATTGTTATGTTGGTTTTATTTTATATTGGTTTGTATCAAGTCCAAGCCCATGCTCAGGACTATTTAGACCTTGATGATATTGATACAGGCATGATGCTTTCGTATCATGAACAAGGCAATGACTATTCAGCATTAACACTGCTTTCATCTCAATACGATGTGGATATTACCGGCATCGTTGCGCAAGTTACAATTACTCAAAGTTTTATTAATGATACACCTAATTGGGTGGATGAAGGCATGTATGCTTTTCCACTGGCATCAAATGCAGCTGTTTATCAAATGAAACTTAAGATTGGAAAACGTGTAATTGAAGGTGAAATTCATGAAAAACAACAAGCACAAGCCATTTACGAACAAGCAAAATCTGAAGGTTTGGCTGCCAGCATTGTCAAACAATACCGTCCAAACTTATTTACCACTGATGTAGCAAATATCATGCCAAATGAAATGGTAACAGTTGAAATCACTTACCAACAAACCTTAACTTACGATGCAGGGCATATTGACTTTCGTTTACCTCTGGCGATTAAAAGTCGATACATGCAGGAGCGGTTTCTTGCAACTGATGACTCTTCTGAGTCCCAACAGTCACAGCTAGAATCACAGTTGCAAGGCACTGGTCTTCCTAGCACACTTCCTCGCACAACAGTATTGGATGAAAAAAACCGTAAAATAAACATCAATTTAGAAGCAGGCTTTGAGTTAACCGATTTGGTCAGTCTTAACCATAAAGTTTTGATAAAACAAAACTACAACCAACACAACATCCAACACAACATCCAACTCAATGATGCAACCTTGTATGATAATAAGGATTTTGTCTTACAATGGTATCCCAAAGTAGGCAACAAACCAAAAGCCGCGATGTTTAGTGAAAAACTCAATGATCAAGAGTATGTGTTAATGATGTTGTTACCACCTAAATCTACCCAAGCGAATACACAAAAACGCGAAGTGGTTTTTATTATTGATACCTCCGGATCAATGGATGGTGATGCCATGAACGCGGCAAAAGATGCCTTGTTATTTGGCTTAACTCAACTAGATTATGAAGATAAATTTAACGTTATCGAGTTTAACTCTTACGCGCGAGAATTGTTTGATAACGTTCAAGAAGTCAACACTCAAAACCTCGATAAAGCCATAGATTTTATCGATTTGTTGCGAGCAGATGGTGGCACAAATATGTCGCCCGCATTAGCATTAGCAATGGAGGACGAAGTGGCAGCAGGTTATTTGAAACAAATTATCTTTATCACTGATGGATCGGTGGGAGATGAAGCACAATTGTTTTCACAAATTAATAAAAATATTGATAATGCACGATTATTTACCGTTGCCATAGGTGCTGCACCCAATAATTATTTTATGAATAAAGCGGCTTTAATTGGTCGTGGCACTTACACCTCTATTGCCGATTTGAGCCAAGTGGATAAGCAAATGAATGAGTTGTTCGTTAAATTATCTTCACCAGCCTTGACCGATGTCTATGTCGAATGGAACAGTGAAGTTGAGCAAAATCCACGGGTTATTCCAGATTTGTACAGCGATCAACCTGTGATGATAACAGCCAAAATGAAAGACTTTAACACCCAAGTAGCATTAAGTGGCATGAGTAATGC
>JALWML010000509.1 GCA_027083915.1 Lysobacterales bacterium
ATTTTCTTTCAACTGTGGAGCTGATGGTAACCAACCCATTTTCTCAGATCGAACATTACAATCAATCAGAGAGTACTTGCTCCAATCTTTTTTATCTGCAAGTGGTGAAATCAACTCGTCCACTTCTAATTTTTCATAACGCCATTGATTAGCGTGGTTGTAGAAGAATGATGTGCCATTCATGTGACGAGGTGGTCTGTACCAATCAGTTGCAAAGGCTAATGGAATCCAGCCAGTTTGTGGACGTAATTTTTCTTGTCCAACATAATGCGCCCAACCACCACCAGATTTACCGACACAACCGCACATCATAAGCATGTTCATAATGCCACGATAGTTCATATCCATGTGGTACCAATGATTCATCGCTGCACCAATAATAACCATGGAACGTCCACGTGTTTTATCAGCATTTTCAGCAAATTCTTTGGCTATTCTGACAACAGTATCAGCTCCAACTCCAGTAATTTGTTCTTGCCAGCCTGGTGTATAGGGTTGGTCATCTTTATAATCTTTAGCACAATTTTCATCACCAAGACCTCTATCAACACCATAATTCGCCATCATTAAATCAAAAACAGTCGCAACATACTTGTCACCATCTTTTGTTGTGATTTTCTTAACCGGAATTTTGTGTTTAATCACATCTTCGTGATCAGTGTGTTGAAATATTTCTTGATCATGTTGTTTATTAGCAAAATAAGGAAATGAAACTTCAACAACTTCATCATGCTTGTCAATGAGGGTTTTGACAGGCCAGATTTCTGAGCCGTTTGTATTGTCTTTAGTTTCTAGGTTCCATTTCCCAAGCTCTCCTTCTTTTCGGTCTTCCCAACGTGAACCGATAGTTCCATTAGGTACAACAAGGTTATTGGTGTTTTCATCAATCAAAACTGATTTCCATTCTGCTTTATCTTGTGAAGCAAGGTCTTTAATATCGCTAGCACGCAATGTACGTGTAGCAACTAGTCCTGTTTCATGTTCATCTAGGTAAATTAAGAAAGGCATATCGGTGTAAGTTCGGCAATAATCATCAAAATATTGACTAACATTATCTCGGTGATATTCGGTTAAAATCACATGACCCATTGCCATTGCTAATGCGGCATCAGTACCTTGTCGTGCTGGCAACCATTCATCAGTCAATTTAGCCACTTCTGAGTAGTCAGGTGTAACCGATACTGTTTTTGTACCTTTATAACGCGTTTCGGTAAAGAAATGTGCATCAGGTGTTCTAGTTTGAGGGACATTAGAACCCCAAGCAATGATGTAAGAGGAGTTATACCAATCCGCACTTTCAGGAACGTCAGTTTGCTCGCCCCACGTTTGAGGAGATGATGGAGGCAAATCACAATACCAATCATAAAAACTTAAACACGTTCCGCCAATTAAAGATAAATAACGAGAACCAGCAGCATAAGAAACCATACTCATAGCAGGAATTGGAGAGAATCCAACGACTCTATCAGGACCATACTCTTTAACGGTATGAACATTGGAGGCTGCAATAATTTCATTGACCTCATCCCATTCTGCACGAACAAAACCACCAAGACCACGAATCTGTTTGTAAGAATTACTGTCTTCTTTATTATCCATAATGGATTTCCAAGCGACAACAGGATCAGAGTGTTTGGCTTTTGCCGCACGCCATAATCGCATCAAACGACCACGAATCATTGGATATTTCAAGCGTGTTGCTGAATATAAGTACCATGAATAACTGGCTCCACGAGGGCAACCACGCGGTTCATGATTCGGCAAATCATCGCGTGTACGTGGATAATTGGTTTGCTGTGTTTCCCATGTAACTAATCCACGTTTGACATAGATTTTCCACGAGCAAGAACCGGTACAGTTAACACCATGTGTTGAACGCACGATTTTATCGTGCGACCAACGGTTTCTATAAGCACGTTCCCAACCACGGTCTTCATCGGTTGTAATTCCGTGACCGTCTGCAAACGTTTCTGGGCTTTTCTTAGTTAAGTAAGTTAGCCTGTCTAAAAATTGACTCATTGTTATAAACCCCTCAGTTTAAAATGTTTTTATAAGGTGAGCCCCGCCCACCATCAGTATCTTCATTATGGTGGGCGGGGCCCACCTTATGTATCTATTTATTACGGATTATGGAACTCCGCGCCTTTTCTCAAATAAAACCACCAATTCAAGAACAAACAAACAGCATAAAACACTGCAAATCCGTACAATGCTATTTCAGGTGTAGTTGCTTTAATTTGCTCACCTAATATTTTAGGAATCAAGAAAGCCCCATAAGCAGCAATAGCTGAAGTCCAACCCAAAACAGGCCCTGCTTGTTCTTTATCAAAAATGGCTGCAATGGTTTTGAAAGTTGAACCATTACCAATACCAGTTGCAGTAAATAGGACTAAGAAAAGAATTAAAAATGGTATAAAATACTCTTGTGGTGTTTCACTGGCATAAGCCAATTTCATATAATAAGCAACACCAAGAGCTGAACCAATCATTACGATTGACACCCATTGTGTCACACGAGCACCACCGAGTTTATCGGCAATCATGCCGCCAACTGGACGAATCAAAGCTCCAATAAAAGGACCTGTCCACGCATACATTAAAGCACTTGGTCCATCAGGATTGGCAATATTGTGTACCATTTGTCCATCAACCACCAT